>JAISAD010000088.1 GCA_031266895.1 Bacteroidales bacterium | reverse complement strand
AAGTTAAGCCCGATAGCGCCGATGGTACTGCCTTAGCCGGTGGAAGAGTAGGTCGTCGCCCAATACTGAAACAGCCCGTTTATGCGGGCTGTTTTTTTTATCGCTTTCTTTTCTTCCTTTTCTTCCTTTTCTTCCTTTTCTTTCTTTCTTTCTTCCTTGCTTGCTTGCTTGCTTCCTTCCTTCCTTATCTTATTTTCCTTCCCCATCTCGTTCTTTCTTTTTTTATCTCCTGACTCTCTTTCTTAAGTTATGAAATTTTGTCGTATCTTTGCACCCGATTTTACAAACTGTTTATCTCGTGTTACTTAATCATACACATATAACAAGGCCATTTAAAAATTGCAAATATGCACGTTTTTTGCAGAAAACAGCAGTTGCGTATGGGTTAGAGGGGGTGAGAAAACTCACTTTTACCGAAACGAGGCTTAATGTTGCTGCAACAGACGGCAGCTTCAATAGAAAGCAAAAAACCATTCCCGAAAAAGAGAAATTAATTAAAAAAAGTATTAAAAATAAAAAGACATGAAAGAATTATTTATTTCAGCTTCCCCAACCGTTGAAGAGTTCCCATGGGAACCGGAAATGGTAACAGTGCAGGGTGGTACAACAGATTTGAATGGCACAACAGTAACAATTAGTACTTTTGCTATTGGAAAATACGAAATCACCCAAGAAATTTGGGAAAAAGTAATGGGATATTCCGGCCCCACTTCTGGCGGCGGAATACTGGCAGCAACTACCATTTACGCTGGCAGTGTTCCGAGTTCCGATTTTGGAGAGGGCGTTAACTATCCTGTTTATTATGTTTCGTACAATGATATTGTAGATGTGTTTATCCCGCGTTTGAATGCTATTACGGGTAAGACTTATCGTCTGCCTACCGAAGCCGAGTGGGAATATGCAGCTAAAGGCGGACAGCAAACGCATAATTATACTTATGCTGGCAGCAATACAATAGACAATGTAGCGTGGTATGCAAACAATAGTAATTATCTAGCACATGCAGTGGGTACAAAAGCTCCTAACGAACTTGGTATTTATGATATGAGTGGCAATGTTTGGGAATGGTGTGGCGACTGGTGTGGTCCGACGTATCCCAGTGGCGCGGTTAATCCTGTCGGCGCGTCTGTTGGCTCTTACCGCGTGGTTCGTGGTGGTAGTTGGTACTATACTGCTTTCTATTGCACTATGTCGAATCGCGGCTATTACGGTCCCGACCTTCGCGGTTGCGCTCTTGGGTTTCGTTTGGTTTTGGTTCCGTAATTCAGAGGAGTTTTCTTTGAAAAAAATAAAGCCAGAAAAATGATAACCCTAGTCGAATTGAGCCGTCAGCCCGCCAAAGCGATAGCGGCGGGCGAAAGGCTCAATTCGGGGATTTTTAACTTTTAATTTTATCAGATGCAGCTAAAAATATTTTACATTTCCGTACATGATACCGGTGCCATGCAGGAAGAGATGAACCTCTTTTTGCGCACACACAAGGTTATCCGTATTATCGATAAAGAACATATCGACAACGAGGGCTTTATGTTCTGGAGTTTCAGGGTGTGGTACATTGAGGGTGAAGTAACAAAATCGGTAGAAGAAGCCCGACAGGTAATGCGTGGCAAATATAAGGAAACCGTGGAGCAGATGAAAAACAACCTTAGCGAAGAGCAGAAGGCCATTTTTGAACGCTTGCGCAAGTGTCGTCAAACCATAGCCGACGAAGATGCAATACGTCAAAACTATGATGTATTTTCAGATAAAGAATTGTTGCTTATCACTAATCTTTCGGAAATAACGGAAAAAAATATTTTAGAACATGACGAAATAAAAAAAGAACGAAAAGAAAAATATGCAAAACGATTAATTGAGAAATTTGAGGAAATACAGGTATGGCTCTAACCGCGTGGTTCGTGGTGGTAGTTGGAACAATACTGCTTTCAATTGCACTATGTCGAATCGCAGCTATTACAATCCCGACATTCGCAGTTGCGCTCTTGGGTTTCGTTTGGTTTTGGTTCCGTAATTCAAAGAAAACAACTCTGAATAACCTGTATGTCCCGCCCCGGATTTAATTGTACATTGCGAGTTCATGGTAAAATTGAAAATGGGCAAACAGTAGAGGGTGTTGCGTGCAATGCCCAAAAAGAACGGGAGTTAGTAGTGTGGTGCGAAAGCCCCCGCTTTTTAAATTAAAAGTTAAGAATGAAAAGAACGGGAAATTTGATAGAAATGGTTGCCGACTTGGACAATATACGTTACGCCTTTTATCTTGCCTCAAAAGGCAGACATAAGAAACGGGAGGTGCTACAGTGGCTTTTACGCGATACGGAAAAAGAGTTTGTTCGTATGCAAAACGATTTTCTCACGGCAAATATAAAAGTTGGTGATTATCATTTTTTTAAAGTTTATGAGCCCAAAGAAAGGCTGATATATGCTTCTGCATTTGAAGAACGTGTGATTCACCATGCGCTTATGCGGGTTTGCAGTCCAATTTTTGAGCAGTTTCAAATTTCTGACAGTTATGCTTGCAGGGTAGGGAAGGGACAGCATAAGGCATTGGAACAAGCAAGAAAAAACAGCCAGAATACCAAGTGGTTTGTGAAAATGGATATTTGCAAATATTTCGACAGCATTGACCACGAGATACTTAAATCCCTGTTGCGCCGCCGTATAAAGGATGTTTTTGTTCTCAATGCTTTTGATAAGATTATAGACAGTTATCACAGCGTTTTACGGGGCGCAGGGAAGGGGTTGCCTATTGGCAATCTTACAAGTCAATATTTTGCCAATTTTTATCTTGGCTTTGCCGACCATTTTATAAAGGAAAAATTGAGAGTCAAATGTTATGTTCGCTACATGGATGATATGGTAATTTGGGGAAACGATAAAACAGAACTTTTGGGTTTCTATCAAAAAATAAAAGCATTTTTGGCCGAAAATCTGCAAATGGAATTGCACCCAATTTGCCATAACAAAACAGTAGAGGGGGTTCCGTTTCTCGGTTATAGAATAATGAAAACACATTTACGTTTATCTATTAAAAGCAAAAAACGCTATTTGAAAAAGCTGCTGGAATACAGAAAATTCTACAATTATGGCATTTGGACAGAAAGCGAATATTACAGCCACGCCACTCCGCTTGCGGCTTTCGTATTGAAAGCCGATACATTGAAATTACGTGCTGCTATTCAAAAAAAATAGCAATTATTTATTTGGCTGGCAAGGAGCATAACAAAAGAGAGGCATCCTGTTTGGATAACCTCTCTTTTTGAGGTCTCTTCCGGATTCGAACCGGAGTCAACGGTTTTGCAGACCGGCACCTAACCACTCGGTCAAGAGACCTTTATTTTTTTGCTTTGCGAGTGCAAAAATACAAAAAAATTCACTCAATGCACTGCATTAAGCGTTTCCCTTTATTTCGATGGCCTGTTTTCCTCTGTAATAACCACATTCGGGGCAAATTCTGTGGGTCAAAATGGCTGCTCCGCAGTGGCTGCAGGTTGTTAGTTGAGGAGCAGTTATAAAATCATGTGCTCTTCTTTTGTCTCTTCTCATTGCAGAGTGTCTTCTTTTCGGATTTGGCATAACTATTTAATTTTTAGTATTATTTCAGTTTTAATTTTTTCAGCGTTTCCCATCTTGGGTCAATTTCCTGATTGTGTGAAGGTGAGCATTGCGTCAACTTTTCCAACATTTCAGGATTGCATGCAGAATTACCGTTTTCGTCATCGGGATGTACAATTTTTTGCGGCAAAGCCAACAGTAGTGATTCATAAATGTAGTGAAAAAAATCCAATTCATAACTGTTTTCATCTATGAACCATATATCATCATTTTCATTGGCCTTATGCTTTCCATTCTTATTGTTTACTAACGTCACAATTAAGGTTGTATTGAAATCTATTTTGAGCGTTACTGGCTCTAAACAGCGATCACAATTGGCAGTAGCCTTGCCCTCAAACTGGAACGCAAAATTCAACATTTTCTCCATTTTTTCCATTTTAATCCGCACATGGATAACTCCATCGTGCAAGATTGAGAGTCCGGAAACTTCAAAGAACGCTTTATCACAATCCATTGAAAACGTGAAACTTCCGGCTGCGATTCCGGCAATTCTGATTTTAAATTTGTCATGAATCTGCCTGGTTTCCACGTCTTCTGTTTTGGAGTGCAAAGATAATAAAAAAATAATCAGATAGAGTAACGATATTAGTATTTTTTCTACCAGTATCTTTTAATGATGTTTTCCAATATGTTTTTCTCGTATTCAATAAAGGTTACGTGTCCCATTTTTCTATCTTTCAATGCTTTAGCCTTTCCATAATCGTGAATGAACGTGTTAGGCAGTTTCATCTTTTTCATTTGAGCTATTCCCTCTACGTGCTGTCCTAAATAATTGACCATGATGGCGGGCTGTAGCAGGTCGGTTTTCCCCAATGGCATTCCGGTAATGGCGCGAATATGCTGTTCAAACTGACTTGTTTCACATCCTTCAATGGTGTAGTGGCCGGAATTGTGTGGACGCGGTGCCATTTCATTAAAAATCAACTCGTTGCCTTTCACGAAAAATTCAAAAGCCAGTGTTCCGCTAATCCCCATTCTCCTGGTTATTTTTTTTGCCAGCGTCTCAACCTTGTTTTGCAGGTTTTTATTGATGGGAGCAGGTGCAATGGACATATACAGGATGTTATTTCGATGAATATTTTGCGTAACAGGGAACGTGGTTGTCCCTTTTCCTTTGCGCATTCCACGCGTTACCACGATGCTGATTTCCATGTCGAAATTAATAAATCGTTCGAGCACGCAAGGCGTGGTTTTTACCAATTCGCAAGCCTCATTCATCTGTTCATACGACTGAATAACTATTTGCCCCTTTCCATCATAGCCTCCGGAACAGGTTTTTAGAACAGCAGGATAGCCTAATTCATTCAAAGCATTCTCCAACTCTTTTTTATTGGTAACACTCCTGTATTCAGCTACTTTGGCTCCTGCCTTAATTGCGGCTTGCTTTTCGCGCAGTCGATCTTGTGACAGGTAGAGAGGAAGCTCTCCTTGTGGAATGTTGTATTTGGTTTTCAACTGTTCAATAACGGTGTAAGGAACATTTTCAAATTCGTAAGTAATAACATCACTTTCTTTGCACAGCTCTTCCAGCTTTTCGAGGTTGTCATAATTGGCAACTATTTGGTTTTTAGATATTTGTGCACATGTTCAGTTAGGCGTTGGATCTAAAACAATAGTCTTGTATCCTAATTTGTGCGCCGCCTCA
>JAISAD010000039.1 GCA_031266895.1 Bacteroidales bacterium | reverse complement strand
TGAGTACGGTGGAGGGTTGCGACAGTCTGGTCTGGATTGACGCGGGAGCGATCCGGATGACCGGCCCGCCGTGCGATGTTTTGCCGAACTACAGAGAATTCCTGGGGAAAAGCTGATTTATTCAATCTTGCCCCTCCGGTTTTTCTCCTGTTATCGGCGGCAAGAAGAAAAAACAAATTTCACAGGCAACGACGAAGAACCGGAAAATTATGGCACTTATATATGATTTTCACTTCTTTTGAGTATCTACTTTGCTTTTTACCCATAGCGGTGTGCATCACCTACTTCTGTGCCCGAGTCAAACATGCCTCAGCAAAAATCTGGGTCGTATTCTCAAGCCTGTTTTTTTACGCTTTCTGGAAAATTTCTTATCTACCTATTCTCGTGGTATCAATTTTATTCAATTACTTTTGCGGACGGATAGTTGCCCGCAGCGCGCATAAAAAGATCTGCCTGGCTTTAAGCGTTGCTGTAAACCTGGCAATTTTAGGATACTACAAATATACCAACTTTGCTGTTCATATTATCAATTCCATCACCGGCGCTGATTTTCACCTGGAAAAAATCGTCCTTCCTCTGGCCATAAGTTTTTTTACTTTTCAACAAATCGCATGGCTCATTGATCAATACAGAAATGATGCTCCAAAAAGCACTTTTCTTGAATATGTTTGTGCCGTAGCTTTTTTTCCGCACCTGATCGCGGGACCTATTGTTCAGTATCACGATCTTATCCCGCAGTTTCAATGCGCAAAATCTTTCCGTCCTCACTGGGATTCCATTGCTAAAGGTTTTTTCCTCATCGCCTGTGGTGTTTTTAAAAAGATAATTATCGCGGATACGCTCGCTGTTTATGTAAGCTTTGCTTTTGATGAAACCGTAACGCTGAATTTATTGCAGGCTTGGTTGGCGGTTTTTTCCTATACTATGCAAATATATTTTGACTTCAGCGGCTATTGTGATATTGCGATCGGCTCATCGCATCTGCTCGGCATTCGCTTGCCGGACAATTTTCATTCTCCCTATAAATCAAGCTCTGTTCGGGAATTCTGGCAACGCTGGCATATGACCTTGGGGGATTTTCTGACGCACTATCTTTATATTCCCTTGGGCGGAAGGGGGGGGGGGCTCGCAAGAACCTGCATAAACGTGCTGCTTGTTATGTTTCTTTCCGGTCTGTGGCACGGCGCCGCATTTGGCTTCATCCTATGGGGTACATTGCATGGTATCGCGATGGTAATCCAGCGCCTGTGGAATGCCGCCGGCCGGACTTGCCCCAAGGCTTTTGCCACAATCTTCACCTTTTTATTTGTCGCCTTCGCCTGGGTGTTGTTCAGGGCAACTGATTTAGCGGCTGCCGTCAAAGTCTACAAAGGAATGTTCGGCCTTGGCAAGGCAACTTTGCCGCACGCCTTCCAAGGCTCACTGCCGACTTCGTGGGATATGCTCTTGCCGACTGCTGATGTTTTTGGGCTCGAAATGACTGTCATGCGGCCGGTTTTGTGGGCGCTGCTTGCAGCTTTTATCTGTGTATATACCTGTCCGAGAGCCGGGCAGGTATGGGAAACCCTCATACTGCGCAAATCCCGCTTGACCTATGCCGCGAGTTTCGGTGCGGCAATCTTGATATTGCTCTCTTTCGCAAAAATGGTCGCTGTACCCTATACGGAATTTATTTATTTTAATTTTTAGTAGTTCATTCTTCAACTAGATATTATGAGGAAATACTATGCTGTCCAGGAACGCAGCAATTTTATTTTTATCAACGCTCATATCGTCAATTCTTGCATTTTTTGCGGCTTTATACATATATGATCCCCTGTCTATTTTCCATCTGCCTTTTTCACGAGAGTTGACGCTAACCAACAACATGAGAAAACAGAATATTACTCTTATAAGACATTTGCAATTCGATTCAGTTATTATAGGAAACAGCTTCACAGAAAATACTTCTGCCAAAGAAGCCGGAGATGTCTTTGGCGGTAACTTTATCAATATCAGCATGAGTGGATCTGTTCTTCATGAACAGTCATTTGTGCTGGATTATGTCTTGCGCCATAAAAAGATAAAGACTGTTTTCGGAATATTGTCCGAACGCACTAATCGGAGAGGGCACGGATCTTACCCTCTCTCCGAGTGGACTTTTTTGTATGACGATAATAGATTCAATGATTTCAAGGTATATTTAAATAAACAAAGCCTGAAATGTCTATCGGAATGGTCGATTTCACCAAAATGTGTCGGGAAACAGGTAGATATGGACCGCCCATCCGCGTGGCTTACAATGCCTGGATATGTTTCACGCTTCGGCGGTCTGGATAACTGGATTATGCATCATGAAACCGCACAATTGAAAGACACCCTTCATAAAAAATTACCTCAATATGCCGACAAGCCCTTAACACATTTATATGAAGATATGCCGGCAAAAACAGCATCATCAATCAGAGATACAATTGATGAATTCATTGTAATGCCGGCTAAAAAGTATCATGACACGAATTTTTTCTATTTCTTTAACCCGCATCTACTTTTGGACAGAGCTTTTGCTGCCAGAGACAGCACGCTGAACATCCATGCTTTTTGGGTTAAGGAGACGGTTTTGCGGTGCGCGGCACTGAATAATGTGCAGATATTTTTATTTGATAACGAAATATTTACGGAAGAGATTAGTAATTATAAGGATTTGGGACATTATTCGTCGGATATAAACAGTCTGATACTGCAATCCGTCCGCCTGCGTAAAAATCTGCTTACGCCGGACAATGTAGACGAGCAGCTCAGCTTGCTGAGAGAACGAGCTGCTGCTTACGACATCAAAACAGTTAATTCCTATGTTCAGGAAGAGCTTCGGCGAATAGCTACAGGTACTGCATCTCAAAACTAAGGAATTGTTCATTAACCTATTGAAAAATCTGCAAGTTCAGCTCGCAAATCGTGCAAATTCAAGGGACTGGCTTTAAATTTACCTTTGCTGCACTGCGTCCTGTTCTTTTTATAAATGCTCCGCATAAAATTCGAAATAACGATTACAAAATTTATGCCTATAACAAGGTGTAATAACAAGTGAATGCTCCACCTGCTGAAGCAGGTGGCATCGGGTAACAGCTAAAGCCGGCAACATCGTAATCGCTCACGGGGGTCTAGAAAATTTCTAAAATGTCTGCTAAGTGAGAAGGCATGACACCGATGCAGCTATCCATAATTCCTCTGAGTGCCGAGGTGCTCAACCGCACCCCGC
>JAISAD010000008.1 GCA_031266895.1 Bacteroidales bacterium | reverse complement strand
CGATAAGCCGCCGATAATTAGTCCAACAGGTAAGTTGTTTCTCATGTTTTATTCTTTTTGGGTTATTTTTTTATATTGTCGAATTTATTGTTTTGCTTTTTATGTTCGTTGTCTTTAGTATTTTCACCATTTAATCGCTTCCAGCAGGAAAAATATTAATCTGTTATTTTTAATATATTCTTATGTATCTGATATTTAACCTTATTTATTAAAAGAAAATAAGACAAATATTATACGGGAAGCAAAAATACAAAAAAAATAATCAGGAATACAATTATGATAAAAAAAATATTTTGGTATTATTAATTGGATACAGAAATTGCATCCTTGCAAAAAGAAGCTTACTAATTAGCTGTATTTATTTAACAATACTCCCAAAATCTTTTGGGTAAATAAAAATAGCTTGAGTTGGAACTGTATCGTTTTTATTATGTCAAAAAGAAAATTTATCCCAAAAACACCTCTAATACCGTAGCCTTGTGATGGCAGGGTATCAGGTTTAATTCTGTTACCTCGGCAGGCACCAGCAATGTTTCGCCTGTTGCAAGGGTCTCTTCAATGTTATCACCGAAAAGGTGAAAATGCCCCTCCGTGCACAGGTAAATCACAAACGAATCAATAGGCGTGTATATCTTCTGCACAGGCTTGTCGAAAGAGAGCAAATTGACGTTAAAACAGGATTCGCGTAACATTTTGCAAGAGCTGTTTAATTCCAATTGACAATTGATTTTATAGGATTGACGAGAAGTAAAATCTAAGGCTTGCCGCGCCTCTTTCAGGTGTAATGTGCGGGGCTTGCCATTGCTGGCGACTCTATTCCAATCGAAAATGCGGAAAGTGAGGTCGGAAGCCTGTTGAATTTCGGCCAACAATACTCCTTTGCCGATAGCGTGAACAGTACCTGCCGGAATAAAGAAAGCGTCGCCTTTTTGTACCGGATAAAATTGCAGCAACTGTGCCACCGCACCTGTCTCCACCGCCTTATCATAATCGGCAGGTGTAACGCCTTGCTGAAATCCTGCATAAAGTCCCACATCGGGGCTGGCATCCAGCACATACCAGAGTTCGCTTTTGCCGTTCTCGTGAAAAAATTGCTGCGCCAGCTCATCGCCGGGATGTACCTGTATCGACAGCGTATCGGCGGCATCAATAATTTTGACCAACAACGGAAAACCTAAGCCAAAACGGTCGTAAACGGAATCGCCAACTAAATCGCCCATATAAATTTCAATCAGTTCCGTTAGTTCATTTTCGGCTAAAAAACCATTCTCCACCACAGAGGCATAACCATCAATGCCCGAAATTTCCCAACTTTCGCCGCAGTTAGCCAATGGTGTAAAATCCTTACCCAAAAGCGTTTTTATTCGGTGTCCACCCCAAATCTTTTCATAAAATTGAGGTTGAAACTTCAAGGGATATAGCTGACTGTTCATTATTTGCGATTATTATTGGCATTTCTATTCGGTGCATGAAACTCTTTAGGACGCGGAGTTCCGGTATAGATTTTGGCGTCGGAGTTGTAACCGTTCACTTTCGGAATATAAAGCCATCGACCTTCGGAAACGACAAAGCCTTGGTTCATACTCGATTCTGGAAGCAAAAAGGCTGCAATAGTCGCCGTAGCCTCTTCGGCAGGAAAAAGTTGATTGAAAATAATCATGTTGGCGGCTACTGTTTCATAAATTGGCTTGCGCGTTTTTTTATCTCTCTTGCCAGTATTGTAAGTGTACGATTGCCGTTCAAATTTCAGCGATAAAGAGGCCTCTTTAGCATATTCCAAAATGACTCTGGCCGCCCGCGATTGACTGTACTTTTTGAAGATATAAGCCCCAAAAACAGGCGTTTGTTCGGTGTTATTCTTAAACGAAAGCACCTCTATGATCTTCTGGTTGGTAAACCGATCGTTGCCGTTCCAGCCCAACAGCGTATAGTAGGTCTTCTCTTTGTTAAATTGCAGCGGAATAATTTTGTAATAGACAGCACCGTACCAGCGATTTATATCGCCTACATGACTCTGCGGATAGTCAATAGTCTTTCGCTTATCGTAAAGTGGAAAAAGTACATTTTTCATTCGGTTGCTATTCTTTTTTTGTATAAAACCGAAATTTTCGCAACTGTAGTCATCTTTCATAATGTACCATGTAAAGAGCTTAAACTCACCATCCGGCGAAGCTATCACCGAAAAATTGCGCACCGAATCCCATTGATACTGAAATGAATTTTTTTGCAGCAATACCTCTTCCAAAAGACTCATAAACTCTTCATTCAGCGCCATGCGGTCGGTCTCATTGGGGGCATGCATCACCTCATTACGCAAATACTGCAACGAATCGCTCCAAAACCGGTAGTCAAACCCGCTCTGTGAAATCGCTGACTTACAAACGATTATGCATAATATAATACTCACTAATTTTTTCATATCAATAATAATGCAAAGATAGGAAAAATGTTGTATGACGAAGTAATTTACATTATATAAATTAGAAACAGTATTTCAATTTTTTTTACCCAAACAGTTTCTAAGCTATTCCCCGTACTTTTTTAATATGTTCGTAGGCCTGATTTACCTTGGCAAATTTTTCTTCAGCAGTTTTGCGAATCTCCTCTCCCAAATGGCTTACCTTATCGGGATGATGCTTCATAGCCACCTTGCGATATGCTTTCTTCAACTCCGCATCGCTCACATCGGGTGATACCTCCAAAATTTTGTAATCATTATCCAGATTGGAATAAGCGTTTCTTGCAGTACCGGAATAGCTGCCGGAATAGGAGCTGCTTCTATAGGAGTTGTCTTCTGCCCACTGTTGCCTGTTGCCCATAAACATAACACGCACCGACTCGTAAGTAGCATAACTTAATCCAAGCCAGTGATTTATATTACGTATCATCTCCAACTCCTGCTCATGGTAGTGGCCGTCAGCCCCTGACAGGCCCATTAGAAATTGCAGTATAAAAAGTTTTTCGCTTACGGAAGCTTTATCGCCCACATTGCGGCAAAGTTTTTCTATGTCATACTCCCTGTCCATAATCATAATATCGCGAAAGAGATAAAGTGCCTGTTGCGCATCTTCCTCACTTAAATTGCGTCTCAAATAGTCTTTTACAAAATAGAGTTCCGATTTCACCATGCGTTCTTTCGAAGACTTTACTACCGCTGAAGTCAATATGAGCAAAATCTGCACAAAATTTTCTTTGGCATAGTGATTTTTAGCCGTAAACTTAACCTTGCTTGGAAAAAAAATCTTATCTAAAATCCAACCTGCAAAAAGTCCTATCAAGGCCCCCTGCAAACCGGCAATGACGTAACCTGCAAACAACAGTATAATTTTAAACAGGCACATTCACTTAAATTTTAGTTCCGTAAAGATCAAAATAGTCGGCTTGACAGATACGCACGGCATAAAATTGTCCCGCTTCGAGTTTCTCCGTCTTCTCAATAAGCACCTCATTATCTACCTCGGGCGAGTCAAATTCGGTGCGTCCCAAATAAAAATTTTCTGCCTCTTCGTCCACTATGACTTTCATTACTGAGTTGATATTACGTTGGTTAAGCTGCAGCGAAATCTCTTCCTGTACCGACATAAGTTCTTCCAATCTGCGATTTTTTTCTGCCACTTTAACAGGATCACCCAATTCATAAGCCTGCGTGCCTTCCTCCTGCGAATAGGAAAAGACACCCAATCGCTCAAATCGCATATCTTTTACAAATTGCACCAGTTCTCTATGGTGTGCCTTGGTTTCGACAGGATAGCCTGAAATAAGGGTGGTACGAATAGCAATGCCCGGTACTTTATTTCTGATTTGCTCAAGCAGCTTGTAGGTCTGCTTGCTGTTTCCGCCTCTATTCATGCTTTTAAGTATTTCATCACTGATATGCTGTAGCGGAATATCCAGATATTTGCAGAATTGCGGATAGTCATTCATCACTTCCAGAATTTCATAAGGAAAGCTAATCGGATAGGCATAATGCAGCCTGATCCACTCCAACCCGGGCACTTCGGCGAGGCGGCGCAACAATTTTTCGAGTTGTTGTGACTTATAAATATCCACTCCATACCAAGTCAAGTCTTGAGCAATCAGCATCAGCTCTTTCACCCCTTGCCGGACAAGAATAGCAGCCTCCTGCTGCAATGCCTCTATCGTTTTCGATACTTGCTTGCCTCGAATAAAGGGAATGGCACAGTAAGAGCACGAACGGTCGCATCCTTCCGATATTTTAAGATAGGCGTAATGACGGGGCGTAGAGAGGATACGATCACTATGTTTTAGCAAATCAAAATGTTCCGTTTGCAACAGTTGATGCAGTTCGGCAAAATTATAGTAACCGTCAACTTCAGGCATTGACTTTTCGAGATCGGCTTTATAACGTTGCGCCAAGCAGCCGATAACATACACTTTTTTTACCAAACCGGCCTTTTTGCGCTCTAATTGCGTTAGAATTTCATTAATTGACTCTTCTTTCGCATCATTAATAAATGAGCAAGTGTTAATAATCACCATATCGCTGCTTTTTTCGCTTTCATGCAGCACTTGATATCCCATTTTATTATATTGAGCTGCAATCACTTCCGAGTCAACATTATTTTTTGAACAACCCAGTGTGATAAAATTGATGCTCTTCATAGCTGTTTTTTTGAGGATGCAAAAATACGAAAAAGGGGCGAATGTGCAAAAATGCTATTTTTGCAAATGCGAATTAATATGACTATGATGTGGAAAAAAGCAATGCTTGTTTTATGGGTGCTGTGGAGTTTTAGTAGCAAACAGGCTCAAAGTCAGGAAACTGCATATCAAAAAGATACTATTCAAATTGTGGCGGTTGGCGATATTATGATGGGAACAATGTTTCCAAATAGGGCTCATTTGCCTCCCAATAATGATTGCAGCGGCTCATTTGCTCATGTAAAGCCCTATTTTGCCGGAGCTGATATATTGTTTGGCAATCTGGAAGGGGCATTGGTGCGCAGTACTGCCGGAGCTAAAAAGTGCTTCAATCCTAAAGTTTGTTACACTTTCGGGATGCCGGCTGCTTTTGTGTCGTGCTTGTCGGATGCGGGTTTTAATTTGTTAAGCATTGCCAATAACCACTCCGGCGATTTTGGCGGGGCTGGCCGACAAACCACGAAAGAGGTGTTGAAAGAGGCGGGTATTCATTACGCCGGTCAAACAGATTGCCCTACGGCTATTGTAAAAAAAGAGGGCGTGAAATATGGTTTTTGCGCTTTTGCTCCCAATACCGGCACTGTGGATGTAAATGATATTTCTGCGGCACAGGCTATTGTACATGAATTGGATTCGATGTGCGACATTGTTATTGTTTCATTTCATGCAGGTGCGGAAGGAAGGATTTATCAGCATGTTACGAGAAACACAGAGATCTTTATAGGGGAAAACAGAGGCAATGTGTATGAATTTGCTCATCGCATGATTGAGGCCGGAGCTGACCTGTTGCTGGGGCACGGGCCGCACGTTACCCGGGCATTGGAGGTCTATGAAAATCGTTTTATAGTCTATTCTATGGGCAATTTTAGCACCTATTCGCGTATAAATGTGCAGGGAGTTAATGGATTAGCCCCAATTATTCGAATTTTCACCGATAAAGAGGGAAAATTTATCAAAGCGCAAATAACGCCTACATTTCAGCCTTCTCATGACCGTACTCCGCGCTACGATCCCGAACGGCGCATCATTAAAGTGCTCCAGAATCTTACTAAAACAGACTTCCCCGATGTGCCGCTTAGTATTAGCGATGAAGGAGAGGTTTTTTAAATAAGTTGCGCCGGATCTTTTCCCATATCTTGCCAAAAATCTGAATTGTCAAGGTATCCGACAAGGCGCTCCCGGGCGGACAAGGCGAGATAAATGGTGGTGAGTGATTGCTTTTCGGGGGTGGCTATCCTGTTAAAAATTTCAGGACTTACCACATGTATGCCGCTGAACGCCAATTCAACAGGATTTGTACAGGAGCGTCTCCAGCAATAATTTTTCTCTGTCTTGTTGCACCAGCCGCACAATTGCATCGTATCCCTATCAAATATAAAATAGCGCGACGTACATCGCTCTCGCACCGCTAAGGTTGCAAGTGCCTCTTCGCGCTCGTGTGCTTCCAGCAATTTGGCCAAGTCAATCGTAGAAATAATATCTGTATTGTGGAGCAAAATACGCGAACTGCCGGCCAGTAGCGGTTCGGCAAATTTGAGACCGCCGCCGGTATCCAGCAATTGACTTCGCTCATTCGAAAACTCTATATCGGCTTCGTAGTGTTGCCGCGCGACCCACTCTTCTATTTGGTCGGCAAAATGGTGCACATTAATTACAATATGCCGAATATTTGCCCCAGTAATTTTCTCTATAATATGTGCCAGCAACGGTTTGCCATTATACAATAACAGTGCTTTCGGCCTTTTGGCCGTGAGCGGATAGAGGCGCGTGCCCAAACCGGCAGCAAAGAGCATGGCCGAGGTTTTCATTATTTGTTTTTTTGAGAGTTTAATCCGGCCGCATTTACCACCGGATTGGCATAAATATTCAAGAAAATTGTGCGCAACTCCTCATAATCGCCCACAATCTCTTTCAATCCGCTGTTCATATATTCTATAAACTCCTTCTTGTCGTTGGGTGTATAATGAGTGCTATGCTGTTCACTGTTTTGCAATAAATCGCAAGCAATGTAGTTGGTTTTCCACAACTTGTAATTTTCATAAATGCGCCTGTCCACAAAGTTAGCCAGCCATTGAAATCTGTTATTTTTATCTTGACTGCTACATTGTTGCAGCTCCTCCCGGGTAATTGTATCGGTAGCTGCCAGTGCAATTTGCCCTTTGGGCTGTGCAATGCCGTGTAAGATGCTCATCAAGTCCTCTTCCGGCGATTTTACATATTTCACATAATTGGAAACATAAAGCTCAGCAACTTTCAGAAAATCGCAAGGTTCATATTCGTAAGAGATAGCCAGCGGCGTAATGTTCAATTCCATAAGATTTTCCACAAAAGGCTTGTTGCTGCTCAAAGAAAACATTTTCAACACTGCCATTTCGGTCTTGTCGTCCCCATTCTTAGTGCGCCCGTTGCGCTGGGCTATCCATGCAGATTGCCGTTTTTCGGTAATGGTGTGGCGCATGTAAGATGATACCTTGACCGAATTGTTGTAAAAATCTCGGGCATTGCCGCCGCGTTCAATACGAAACATTTTGTTGAGTCTGCCGATATCAATCACAATATCGCCACGCATCAAATTACTGCCAAAAGTGATTTCTGAAGTATCCAGATTGTGATAGAACAGCACAATTTGCAGCAGGGCGGCATCTAACAAAATGTCGCGATGATTGCCGATAAACATATAGTTCTTATCTCCGCTCAATTTATCGAAACCTGAATAGCCAAATCCTGCAGTGCTCTTCCGTACCATCGCCTCAATGGCTCTCAGCATCACCATTTGTTGAAATTGCGTAATGGTTGTAATTTGCATAAATTGAGTCCGAAAAGCTTCTATCTCCTGCTGCGGGATTAAATGGCACACAATTTTTGAAAAATGAGGATGATGGGCAATGCGGGCAACGGCTGCCGGCACCTCGTCGTCATTATAAGGTCGAATATCTTCAAATGTTCCGTAATCTACCTTGCTCATAATATTGCTTATTCATGTTATTTGGTTTTAAATATTTGTTTTGCCTTGTTTTCCATCAATTGCTTGCGCTCGCTTATGGAGTCCATCATTTTGCTATTAATAAAAATGACACTCTATTATCCATTTGTTTAAATTTTAGATTTTTATAAAAAAATACGGGTGCAAAGATACAGGAAATTTTTTATATGACCACAAAAAAGGGATGTTTCTTAAAAAAACATCCCCTTTTCATAATTTATAATTCGTTGTTTAAAATTATTTCGTTACCACAATCTTTCCGCTCTCTATCTGCAGGCCATTGGCGATTACGCTGTAAACGTAGCTGCCGGAGGGGACGCTGCCGGTTTCCCAAATCCACTGGCCCTGTGCGCCCGGGAGCGAACGGGTGAGGAGCGGCCGGCCGCTCTGGTCGGTAATGGAGAGTTGCGCAGTGCCGTCGAAGCTGCCTAAATCCCAGATAAACGAGGCGTACTCTTTCGCCGGATTGGGAAATACCTGCACCTTGCCTGCAGAGGGGGAAGAGGCGGATGTGCTTCCGTGCACTCCTCCGGATGCCATGGCCTGCGATTTTTCGGGCAGCTCTTCCAGGCAGATGTCGTACAGGCCGCACAGGATGTTGTGTGCCAGCACGCGGCCGCGGCCGGTGCTGGTGCGTTCATACTCTGCCAGGGTGGCGATG
>JAISAD010000121.1 GCA_031266895.1 Bacteroidales bacterium | reverse complement strand
CTGGAACGGCAGCACAGGGCCAAGCGGCTTAATTCGTTGGAGTAAATTAGACAATGCCATCCATCATCATATCATAATGAGCGATTTGACCACTTTTCTCAAATATTTGTTTAAATACTTGAAGATACCTTGCAACATTTGTATCATCCAAGGCTGTATAGTGATCGTCATTGAATACACTGTGCGAACCGTCATTGACCCAAGAACAAAGAGCCTTGAATTTTATTTTGTCGTCGCCCTCAAACTTCATAAATAATTCGTCCAATGAAATACCACCTAACAGTTTGAAATAGTTTTCAAGTATACGACGTAGAGTATTTTGGATTGCCACGTTATTGTGTCGTTCAGAGCGTACTTCTTCCCAAAGCAACTCATACGATGTTTTAATTGGGTTTGATGTATATCGTTCAACAAATGAAATAGCATTACGCTTTTTTATAATCCAGAATGATTCATCACTTAAAGGCGTGTCCCGGTTTCGCCTTGAATTAAATGTAAGTTCTTTATGGAAATATATATTATGTGTAAAAATAAATATCTGCTTTATTGTTCCTCTATTTTTACGCATATCATCAAATAATTCACGAATTAAGCTGCTAACTATGGACAGTATATCACTGTCGAGACTTGAAACTGGATCGTCAAATACTACTGTTTTATCTACATTTATACCATTTTCTGTTTGACTTCCCTTAAGTAGATAATAAAAGTAAAGAAACGTAACAAAATTACGTTCGCCATCGCTCAATGTGTCTCGTGCATCAGAGCCATTTGCTCTCACTAATTTATATGTTTTGCCATCGTTTCCTTTCGCCAGACTGAAATTTTTAAAACCAAACGAGGCAAGTAGTCTATTTATGCCGTCAAGAGTCGGTTGGATACTGATGATCTGCCTTTCTAAAATGCTCAGTTCGGATTCCTTAATTCTTTTATCGTTATTCTTTGCCTGCAATTGCGCTTCTAAATTACTAATTGCTGCAGCAATATTTTTTTTCATATTGCTATAGTCATTAATGTCATTTTTTAATTCTTCAATAATGAATCTCCATATTTGTAGAGTCAGCAATTTCCTTTCATTTGCAATATTGCTAACGATAATATTGTGTGCATTTATATTTTTATTTGCGAATGTAATCAACGTAGCAATCTCATCTAAGACATTTTTTAGCGAATCAAGTTCGATAATTTGGCTTGCTTCTTTTTTCTTTCGTGCAAGCCTCTGAATATTTGTAGTAATAATAGAATCAAGTAGCCTGCTTTCACTTTCCAGTTTTTCTCCATCAATGAAGATTGAATGTAAATCTATTATTGATTTAATTTGTTGTTGAATCCGTTTACTTTCTGTAATATAATCCATCATAAGTGCGTTAATTGCCGCATTATCTTGTTCAAATGTTTCATCAAAATATTCACTTAAACTTTTTGAAAAATCATTGCTGGTCTTTTGCTGGCAAAATGGGCATATACCATCATTAGTTTCATAATATAATATCCCTTGTCTAACCCAATCGCTATTATTAAGTTTTTTGATGATAGATGCAATATCAACGTCTTCTTTACCAATAACGCGTTTCCTGAGTATTGGTGCATGTTCGAGCGATAGCAGTTTTTGCGATTGAATTATATCTATGGTTTGAGATCGGGCCAGTGTAGATGAAAACACAGTTTCAGCTCTCGTTTCAAGGTCTACTAGTGAATATAGTACCGCATTATTTGTTAATGCCTCACTCAGAACTTTATCTTTGAATAATTTTTTATTTGCTCTAAATCCTTCAAGTCCACCACCTAATTTAGCATCATACTTTTGCTTTGCAAGCCAAAAACGGTCAATATAAACAAATTCAAGATGATATAATTCTTGCTTTTTACCGCCATTGCCGTCAACACCTTGAAGTGTAGTGGATAAGTTTTTAATATCGTCTGCTAATTTATCTATTTCGCATTTTGTTGCCTCAATTTTTACCAATGTATCAGCTTCTTGCTCACCTAAAGTGAAGACACCTTTTAGTGAAGTTTGCTGACTAAAATTACGCTCAACAAAATCTCGATTATAGACCAGCCTTTCCAAGGCAATCCCATTCTCTCATGCAATAGTACACTCAGAGAATTGTTCTGAATCCGCAATAACCTTACTTATTGTAGTCTTTCCAGTACCGTTAGCGCCGAAAAAGAAATTGATTTTTTTTAGGCCATCAAGCGATGGTGTTGCATCACCAAAAGTCGCTGTGTTCCGAATATCTATTTTAGTTATCACTGTATTGAATCCTTCTTTTGCCGTTTTAATTGCTACATTAGCTTCTCTTATTCGGTACAGTTTTATGCCTCCACAGCCGCTGCTATTCGTCAAGCGGATATCTACTGGCAAGTAATACTATATTTTTTATTCAAAGTACCGTAGTGCTATTTAAATTTTTTATATATATTTCAATATGTTATCTGTTGTCTATTTTTTTTGCACCTTGAGTATATGACAACGGCTTAGCTATTGACTTCATTTACCGCCATTACAAAATTGTGTAACGTAGCGAAAAGAGATGCTGGCGAAAAGATTGTACCTTTAGTGTATCCGGAGCAGGACAGAATGGGGTCGATGCCAATGCGGCGCTCTAAACAAATTTCAAGCGATATTTTAGGAGGCGGCCAAAAACTCCAAGTCAGACAGTCTTATGCTTATCGTCATGAAAAGAGAAAATGATGTGTTGAAACAAAGTTTTAAGGTAGAAAAGAGATTGTTTGAAAGAGATAGAAATGCCTTAAAGGGAATATAATGAACCCTTTTGCAACAGCGGGAACCCATCGAAAAAGATTGCCCAAAATGACCCGGAGAACTATTTTTTTATCGGCTGGTTTTTTGGGTATTTTATTGGGTATCTGAAAACATTTTTCACATGAAAACTATTTTATTTCAATGTGTTATAGTGTATTATTCTATTTCACTTTGAGATTGCCGCTTGACGCGACACCAGCGGCAAGGCGAAGCAGGCTTGCGGCGCAGCCGCCGAATGGAATCAGACCTTCACGTTGAGGATCGAACCCGTCATCTCGTCCATGGTCCGGATGACCGTGGCATTGGCCCCATAGGCGAATTCGGAGAGGATCAGGTTGACGAAGTTGCGGGGGATATCCGTGTTGCTGCCTTCAATGTGGCCGGGGTAGATCTGGCCGATGGCGTCCTGCCCGGCCCGGATCTTCTGCTGTTCCCAGGCGGCCAAGGGTATCGGCCTGCTGCGTCCGGGTCACGTCCTGGGCCGCGGCGGTATCGTAATTTTCCTGGCTGTCGCGCATTCCCTGGGCGGCGAAATCCTGGTAGGCGCGCACATCCATGGCGTTCATGTTGTAAAGAATCGGGGGGCCGGGCGTCATATCCCTATACACGGCCGCCACCTGCACACCCCTGTCCAGGGGACCGCTCTCCAGACGCACGATTTGCGACTTGAATTCAGGGGTGTTCACGTTGGCGATGTTGTGGGCCGCGGCCGCGACCACCACGCCATGGGCATCCAGGGCCGACACGGGAGCGGAAAAATCCACAGGCGCCTCCTTAGCTATGCTCTGGTCTCAGAACGTCCGCTCCAGAGCGGCCTCCAACTGCGCGGGGGTAACAATATCCCGCAACACCAGGGGCGTCCTGGCGGCCTCGCCAAGGCTGGCCAATCTTTTGCCCCGGCCCGGCCGCTGGACCCTGCGCCTGGAACAGCTCCTGGGCTTTTTCCTCCTG
>JAISAD010000077.1 GCA_031266895.1 Bacteroidales bacterium | reverse complement strand
CCTTCAACACCATTTACGACTACACCCAGCTCCACCCCAGGCTGGACGAAGCCACACTTGCCGAAATTAAAGACTACCTGGACTACCTCACATGGCTCGAAAAGCTGGCGCAGTCAGGCCAAAACATCTATCAGCTGAAGGAAAACGGCAGCGACATCGCCACCCTGGTAGAGTATGAACGCAACAGCACCGGCCGAGGCCGCGTGCTGGCACACAACATCCTGTGCGGCCTGTATGACATCTGCCTGGAAGAGCTGCCCGAAAAATCGCAGGTCATGGCATCCAGAGGAGTGCACGGAAGCGCCACCTCCGCCTCTGCCCCCTCTGCAGGCAAGGTGCAGGTATTCCCCAATCCGGCGAAAGAATACACCTCGTTTATCTGGGATTTTGGCAGCTTCGACGGCACGGCACAGCTCTCCATTACCGACCAGAGCGGCCGCCCGCTCCTCACCCGCCTGCTCCCGGGTGCACAGGGTCAGTGGATTTGGGAAACCGGCAGCGTCCCCTCCGGCAGCTACGTTTACAGCGTAATTGCCAGCGGCCTGCAGATAGAAAGCGGAAAGATTGTGGTGGCGAAGTAAAACAGGGCACAACACACTTACGTGCTTAGCTGGCAAACACCTGCTTCCTTATGTAGCTTTGGCTGACTAAAGAAGCAGATGTTTGCTATATGCTTAGTTGGATTAAGCCATAGGTTCTCCGGCAAATACTCGCTCAAAGATGTCATCTACATGCTTAAAATAATAGGCCAGGGTAAAACAGTCGTCTATTTCGGCTTGGGTCAGTGCAGCACATATTGTTTCATTGGCTTCAATCAGGGTTTTATAGTCTTGCCCGTCAAACCAGGCTTTCATGGCTATTGGTTGCACCAAATCGTAAGCTTCTTCGCGGGAAAATCCTTTGCTGATCAGGGCATTCATAACCCTTTGTGCAAAAATAACCTTATGAGTGATGTAGATATTTTTCAGCATGTTTTCAGGAAAAACAACCAGATTTTCCAAAATATTACTGAACCGGTTCAGCATATAGTCGAGCAGAATGGTGGCATCGGGCAGAATAATTCTTTCGGCAGATGAGTGCGAAATATCGCGTTCGTGCCAGAGCGGCACATTTTCGTATGCCGTCAGCATGTAGCCACGCAGTATGCGAGCACATCCGCACATATTTTCACACCCTATCGGGTTGCGTTTATGGGGCATGGCCGACGATCCCTTTTGCCCTTTGCCAAAGGCTTCTTCGGCTTCGCGCAGTTCTGAACGTTGCCAATGGCGTATTTCGGTTGCTATTTTTTCTATCGTTGTGCCAATCAATGCAATAGCACTCATGTAGGCGGCATGGCGGTCGCGTTGCAGAGTTTGGGTAGAGATGCGGGCAGATCCGATACGCAATCGCTCACACACAAAATCCTGCACAAAGGGAGGAGTATTGGCAAAATTACCCACAGCTCCGCTGATTTTTCCATATTCTACGCCTGAAGCAGCCGCCTCAAAGCGTGCAATATTGCGTTGCATATCATCGTACCAGAGTGTCCATTTCAATCCCAGCGAAGTAATATCGGCATGTACCCCGTGTGTGCGGCCTATGCAGGGCGTATTTTTAAACTCGTGGGCGCGTCTGTTCAAAATAGCAGACATCCGTTGCAAATCCTCACGCAGAATTGCATTAGCCTGCTTGAGCAGGTAGCCGTTGGCGGTGTCCACCACATCGGTAGAAGTAAGTCCGTAGTGCACCCACTTTTTTTCTTCGCCAAGAGTTTCGCTCACGGCGCGGGTAAAAGCGACAATATCGTGATGAGTCTCCTGTTCTATTTCATAAATTCGAGCCATATCAAAAGCTGCATTTTGGCGCAGTTTTTCTGCATCTTTTTTAGGAATAACGCCCAATTCACTCCAGGCAGCCGCTGCCTCAATTTCCACTTGCAGATAGGCCTTAAATTTATTCTCTTCCGTCCATATAGACTTCATTTCTGCCCTTGCATATCTCTCTATCATCTTACTGTAGTTTTTTATTAATTTTTCAATTCACTTCTCTATTTTTACCATCTTGAAAATATTGATGACTGCCTTGTGGGCGTGACACAATGGGGGTTGTTTTGATTTCTCAATAATGGTTTTTGAATTTAAAACTTGGCTGCAAAAGTACAACAAAAAGGAAAAATAAACTTATTTCTAAAAATTGTATTTTTGCAAAATCTAAAAATAAGGATTATGATTATTTTAAATATTGGTGACGAATTGACTTATGGTCAGGTCGTTAATACAAATGCGAGTTTTATGTGCGCTCAATTTACGGCTGCAGGATTTCCGGTAGAAGAGGTGGTAGTAATTGGCGATAATGCTGCTGCAATTGTAGATGCTGTAGCAGCAGCATTTCAAAAAACCGACATTTTGGTGATAAGCGGTGGATTAGGCCCTACAAAAGATGACATTACCAAACAGCAAATTTGCCATTATTTTGATGTGCCTTTAGTAGAAAATGCAGAAGTGCTATGCCAAATTGAGGCGTTGCTGGCTAATCGTGGTGTGGCCATGAGCGAAATTAATCGGTTGCAAGCGCAAATTCCGCAGGGCGCAATTGCTATGCCTAATTATTTGGGAACAGCACCCGGTCTTTGGCTGGAACAGCATAATAAGCTGCTGATTGCTTTGCCGGGCGTACCTTTCGAAATGAAAGCGTTGCTGATTGAAGAGGTGCTGCCGCGCTTGAAAGCACGATTTTTACACGATGGACACAACGAACACATTGTCCATAAAGTAATACAAACTACCGGAATCCCCGAAAGCACCCTGTCTGATAAATTGGAAAGCTGGGAAATGGCATTGCCTCCCACTATAGCCCTGGCTTATCTGCCGCGTCCGGGTATTGTGCGCTTGCGCCTTACCGGCCAAAGCTGCGATCTCGCTCAACTCGAAGCTGACATGAACTGCCAAATTGAGAAATTGACACAACTGCTGGGTGAGCATATCTTTTCCTACGAAAACAACCAGATTGAAGAAGTGGTGGCGGCATTACTGCTCCGAAAGGAACCGGCAACCCTGGCCTGTGCCGAAAGTTGCACCGGTGGCTATCTCTCGCACCTGATTACCTCTGTACCGGGCAGTTCGCGCTATTTTAAGGGTTCGATAGTCTCATACTCTAATGAAATAAAACGTAATATTCTTAATGTAAGAGAGTTGAATCTTAAAAAACATGGCGCAGTTAGCGAATATACAGTTAATGATATGGCGATAAATACATTGGGATTATTTGAGACGGACTATTCCATAGCCGTGTCGGGCATTGCTGGCCCGGATGGAGGTACACCAGAAAAGCCGGTCGGTACAGTCTGGATTGCCGTAGCTACTCCGACTCGCATTGTTACACGAGAGTTTCATTTTGGTGATTTTGGTCGCGATCGTGTCATTCAGTCTTCCGCTATTGCCGCATTGAATATGTTGCGCTTAGAATTATTGCGCGATTTATAAAAATAGCTTGCATTTTTAAAACCTGTCATTTTGTCAGATGGCTCCTTTGTTTTTTATTCTTAATTTAAAATAGTATAAATCAATAAATTATGTGATTTGTAACTATTTTTTTACCTTTGGCACAATGCTTGTATAAAGCAAGATGTCTTAAAACAGTTAAATTTAGTAATAATCATAATAAAATAAACGACAATGGGAAAAATAATTGGAATTGACCTAGGAACCACAAATTCATGTGTATCTGTAATGGAAGGCAGTGAGCCGGTAGTAATCCCCAATAGCGAAGGAAGAAGAACAACTCCCTCTATTGTGGCTTTCGTGGCTAACAACGAACGTAAGGTAGGAGATCCGGCTAAGCGCCAGGCGATTACAAATCCAAGAAAAACAATCTATTCTATCAAACGTTTCATGGGAGAAATCTACGATCGAGTTGCTAAGGAGATTGAACGTGTGCCTTATGAAGTAGAAAAATCCTCTAATAATATGCCGCTCGTGAAAATTGACGACCGTACATATACCGCACAGGAAATTTCGGCAATGGTACTCCAAAAAATGAAAAAGACTGCAGAAGATTATCTGGGACAGGAAGTTACGGAAGCAGTGATTACTGTGCCGGCGTACTTTAGTGATTCACAGCGGCAGGCTACCAAAGAGGCAGGCGAAATTGCCGGCCTTATTGTGAAACGTATTATCAATGAGCCTACGGCTGCTGCATTAGCCTACGGCCTGGACAAAAAACACGACAATAATAAGGTAGCAGTGTTTGATCTCGGAGGTGGTACTTTCGACATATCCATACTCGAACTCGGTGATGGCGTTTTTGAAGTAAAATCAACCAACGGCGACACCCATCTTGGCGGCGATGATTTCGATCAGAAAATTATTGACTGGCTGGCCGACGAATTTAAGAAGGATTTCCCCAATGTAGATTTGCGCAAAGATCCCATGGCGTTGCAACGTTTGAAAGAAGCAGCAGAGAAAGCTAAGATTGAACTTTCAAGTTCCAACGCTACCGAGATTAATCTGCCTTATATTATGCCTATTGATGGCATGCCACAACACTTGGTGCGTACTCTCACTCGTGCCCAATTCGAGCAACTTTGCGATAGTCTGATTCGCGCCACCATTGAACCTTGTCGCAAAGCGCTGGCAGATGCTGGATATAAAACCTCCGATATTGACGAAGTTATCCTTGTAGGCGGATCTACCCGTATCCCCGCCATTCAAAAGGTAGTAGAAGACTTTTTCGGGAAAACACCAAGCAAGGGCGTGAACCCTGACGAAGTTGTAGCGGTAGGCGCAGCCATACAGGGCGGCGTGTTGAGCGGGGATGTAAAAGACATTCTCCTGCTTGATGTTACTCCTCTTTCACTTGGACTGGAAACACTTGGTGGCGTGATGACTAAACTTATTGAGGCTAACACTACTATTCCCACTAAAAAGTCGGAAACATTTACTACTGCAGCAGATAATCAAACTTCAGTAGAGGTGCATGTGTTGCAAGGCGAACGTTCTATGGCAGCACAAAATAAAAGTATTGGGCGATTCCATTTGGATGGCATTCCTGCTGCAATGCGAGGCGTGCCTCAAATCGAGGTAACTTTTGATATTGACTCTAACGGTATCCTCAACGTTACCGCGAAAGACAAAGCTACCGGCAAGGAGCAGAAAATCCGTATCGAAGCCTCTTCAGGGATCTCTGATGATGAAATCAAGCGAATGAAAGCGGAAGCCGAGGCAAATGCCGATGCAGACAAAAAAGCTCGCGAAGAGATTGATAAGCTCAATGCCGCCGATTCCTTGATATTCAACACCGAAAAACAGTTAAAAGAGTTTGGCGACAAGATCCCCGCTGACAAGAAGACGGTGATAGAAGAAGCCGCCAAGAAACTTCGTGAATCGCACGCCGCCAAAGACATGGCAGGCATTGACACAGCCACAGCAACCTTGCAGGCAGCATGGCAAGCAGCCAGCGCCGACATGTATGCGGCGGAAGGCGGAGGACAGCCCAATCCACAGGATTTTTCGAGTGCAGCACCAGACGGAGAAAATGCAGGAGGCAATCCACAAGGTGAAGATCAAAATGTGACAGATGTTGATTTTGAGGAAGTGAAATAAAGCCCCTCACAAACCAACTGTCAAAAATAGATAGAAAGCGGTAAATCAAAAATTTACCGCTTTTTTATTTATAAATATTTTTCGATATTTATGCTTGCATATCGTTTTTTTATTGTATATTTGCAGCAGATTTGCGACACGATCTAATTTACGGCAATGTGCGACAAATCA
>JAISAD010000069.1 GCA_031266895.1 Bacteroidales bacterium | reverse complement strand
AACCGTAAGGGAGTACTTCGTGCTATTTTTGAAATCAACATGCTTTTTATTTTTTGCCGAAGGTACGACTTTTTTTTAAAATGATAATATTTTGCGGGATTGACAAATATTCTTACCTTTATGCCGCAATCTAAAAAGATTCAATGTGAGGAATTTCTAAAAATATAAAAAAATTGATGAATTATGAAACGAGTATTGTTTGTTATTGTGCTATCCTCTTTAATTGCGGCAGGATGTGGCAGTAAAAAAGAAGTTGTGATTACCGGACTGGCCACCGGTAAGCCGGATTTGAAATCCCTTGTATATTCCACTCCCTTATCGGGCACAAGTTATTTTGGGTTTGCAGATACCATAAATTTGGATGAAGCAGGAAATTTTGAATTGAAATTTGAAATAAACAAACCGGTATTCATCACTGTATCGAATAGTGAACCTCGCTTGTCTGCCAAGTTGCTCGTGGAACCGGGAAACAACTACCACATTGTGATGGACATCTCCCAAAAAGACATACAAATATCGGGGGCAAACGAAAAGGGACAAATGCTGTATGCTACCTTACCGAATCCTTTTGCAATTGAAATGGAAGTAAGGAAATTGAAACTGTCGCAGGACAGTTCTTTGGTTTCGATTCACAACAAAATTGAAGAGTTGAAGCAATCCGATATATCGAAGTTCAAGGAACTGCTGGATAAGGAGGAAATATCAAAATCATTCTTCAATCTGGTCAAAACCGACAGGGACTGCTATTACGCTTCGCTGGAAGCAAGAACATCCATAACCAAATCACACCGTGTGCTCGAAACAAAGCAGTCTGTGCTGCCAAGCGGAGGAAATCTACTCGAAAATCTGACGGAAATATATACGCAATATCCTCCCAATGATGAAAAATTGTTGTTTTCTTCTTTTTGGAAAGAGTATGCCGAAAATTATGTAAAGTATCACAAACAGTATATTCAGGAAGATTTTGATATTGAAAAAATCCGTGAATTAAACAAACAGCAAACTATAAATACTTTTTATATCGATGAGTCAAAAAAATATCTCACAGGAAAGGCGCTTGAGTTTTTTCAGGCCACACATATTTATTTTACCGGTTTGCGGCATGATTATGAAAAGGAATTAATCGCGTTGTATGCGCAGTTTGTAAAAGATTATCCGGACAGCGAATATTCGAAGTATCTTAAACCGGAAATAGATGAAATAGTGCAATATCATCAAGCCATTGAAAAGCCGTTTGACGACAGTATGCGGTTTGTGGACAATTACGAAAATATAAACACGCTGGAAGAAGCGATTAAACCGTTAAAGGGCAAAAAGATTTATATTGATGTTTGGGCGACATGGTGCAGCCCCTGCAAACAGGAGTTTAAACATCAGAAGGCGTTGAAATAGATTTTAGCCGAACAGGATATTCAGCAACTTTATATCTCCGTAGATAGAGATGAATATGACCAGCGATGGAAAGACGCCATCAAATTTTATGACTTGTCGGGCTCACATATCCGTGCCAGCAAGGAATTGACTATGGACTTGTATAAGCGGTTTGACAGAAATGCGGAAACCCCGTATATGGGTATTCCGTGGTACATGCTGGTTGATGAAAAAGGCAATATCATAGAGGAACACGCCAAAGAGCCATCACAAATAGTCGTGAGCGGGCTTTCTATCGAATAAAATTATGTGGCTATTTTTTTAAATGTATCGTTTTTTTCGTATTCTTTGGTTTTCCGGCGGGTTGCTGGCGGTGGCGCTGGGTACGCTGGGCATGTTTCTGCCGCTGTTACCAACGGTTCCGTTCCTGTTGCTGGCTGTTTTTTGTTTTGCCAAAAGTTCGCCGGCATGGGCGGCAAAAATTTTACACCATCCTTTTATCGGCAAGCCATTGCGTGAATGGTTACAGTATAAAGGTATCCGGAAGAAGGACAAAATTTTCTCCATTGCGTTTTTGTGGGTTAGCATCTTAATCTCCGCGTTCTTCGTGGCGGTACTTTGGGTACGGATATTGTTGCTGGTTGTGGCCGTAACGGTAACCGTCCATTTGCTTTCGTTCAAGACGATAAGGTGAATTATGAACCAACAAAGATTACTTGTATTTCTTAAATTATTTCTTACCTTTGTAAAAGTTTTGCAGTAGCTCCTGCAGGGATTACAGTAGCCACTGCAAGGACTACAGTAGCCACTGCAGAGATTACAGTAGCCACTGTAAGAATTGCAGTAGCCCCTGCAAAAGTTACAGTAGCCCCTGCAGAGATTACAGTAGCCCCTGCAGAGATTACAGTAGCCCCTGCAAGGGTTACAGTAGCTACTGCAGAGATTACAGTAGCTCCTGCAAAGGTTGCAGTAGCTACTTTAAAGTGAGTATAAATGTAATATAAGGAAAAATATGCGATATCCGGATTATATCCCGCAAGCGGATGAGAAATTCTTGGGATGGGCAACCGGTTTGATACACGGTTTAGGCGAATCACTGGAACGCTTCGACTTTCCAGAGAAACGCTATGCGCAGTTAAAGCAATTGCTCGACGATTTTGTGCAATATTATGAGCTGGCTACAACGTCCAACACACGTACATCGCCGGCCGTGCGTGCCAAAAACAGAGCCCGCGAGGCACTCAAAAAGGCCATCCGGCAAGCGGTGAAAGAGCACCTGGCACACAACCACCTCCTCACCGACGCCGACCGCGACCTGCTGGGACTGCCGGTGTATAAGACGACGCGCACGCCCGCGCCGGTGGCCGAGAGCTACCCCGATTTCGACATTGACAGCAGCCTCATCAGTTTCCTGATTATCCACTTCTACGAGAAGGACGGCGAGTACAAAAAGGCGAAGCCGGCCGGTCAGCACGGCGCCGAAATCCGGTGGATGATCAGCGACATGCCGGTGATGGATGCGAACGAACTCATCCACTCGTCGTTCGACACGCGCACGCCGTTTAGGCTCGAGTTCAGTGGGAACGAGCGCGGCCAAACCGTGTACCTCGCTCTCCGCTGGGAGAACACGCGCGGCAAAAAAGGCCCCTGGAGCGCTATAAAGAGCGCCATCATCCCGTGATTTGGCCACTCCGGGGGGCTTGATTTGTCTGGAAGTAAATTCCTCAAACTTATAAATATTTGCAAGTTTGAGGAATCTTGTGGTGCAAAACCGCACGTTAGGCCGCAGGTGCGGTTTCATTGATGGTATTTATCGCATACAAAGGCAAATTTATCATCCAACTTTCTTCTTTGTAATCTGTTAATGAGGTGCGAATTGCTTTTGCAGGTTTGTACTGTTCGCAATAGTTTTTGAAACTTTTTGCCTGCAGCTTAATGCCGGCTTTAACTTCTATCGGAATTAATCCACTATTTTCATTTTCAACAATAAAGTCAAGTTCGTAACGCCCATTCTCAAAGGGATAATAATGGATGGAAAAATATTCATTGAGAATAAGTTGCTGAAAAATATATTGCTCGGTTAATGATCCTTTAAATTCTTCAAAAACTTGACCACTATCAAGTAGTGCTTGAATTTTGAGCTTCGACATTGCGCCCAGTAAACCCAAATCATTGTGGTAGAGTTTAAATGCCGAAAAATCCTGATAGGTGACGAGTGGTAATGCAGGTTTTGTGACAGCGTAAATTTTGTGTAAAAGTCCTGCATCTGTAAGCCATTGAATGGCTAACTCAAAATCTTTTGCTCTTGCACCTTTTTTTATTACGCCGTAAATAAATTTTTTGTTTTCTTTTGCCAATTGAGCAGGAATACTGTCCCAAACCATATTTATGCGAGGTAAAATCTCTTTCGGTGCATGTTTTGAGAAATCGCTACGGTAATTTTCGAGTATTTTGTTTTGAATTTGTCGTGATTTTTTCCAGTCGCGATTTTTGATAAAAGCGGCAACGGCTTCCGGCATCCCGCCGACATAAAAATAGTATTTCAAATATTCTTTGAATTTTTCAGCAAAAATGGGCATGCTGTCATAGCGTTTTTCTCTTAAAATTCGACACAAGCCGTTTTCTTCGCCCATTGCCAATAAAAACTCATAAAACGACATTGGATAGAGTGTGAGCGTATCAACTTTTCCCACCGGGAACGACTCGTTAGGGTGAATATTTATTCCCAAAAGCGAGCCGGCAGCAATAATTTGATATTCCGGCGCTTCCTCGCAAAAATATTTTAATGAAGTAATACCACGCTGGGCGGCTTGAATTTCGTCTAAAACAATCAGTGTGTCTTCGGGTGTGATTTTTACTCCGGAATAAAATTCAAAGTTGGTAATCAGGCGTTTTGGGTCGAGGTCTTGCTGAAAGATGCTTTGCATTTTGTCTGCCCGCTCAAAATTGATATACACCATTTGCTTATATTCTGTTCTTCCAAATTCCTGAATGAGCCAAGTTTTTCCTACTTGTCTTGCTCCTAAAATTATGAGTGGTTTTTTTTGATTATCTAATTTCCATTTTATTAACTGTTTAATTGTGTCTCTATACATATTTTTGCAATTTTACTTATTGGATATTAAACATTTTTTATCACTAAATTTCGCCACAAAGATGCACTTTTTTGC
>JAISAD010000187.1 GCA_031266895.1 Bacteroidales bacterium | reverse complement strand
CAGTTCCCAATGGCTTGGCTCAGGCCTTTGTACTGGGAGAGCCATTTATCGGCAAAGAGAAGGTGGCGCTGGTACTGGGCGATAACATTTTTTATGGTTACGGATTTGAGCAAAGCCTTATTCACAATAACGACCCTGATGGCGGCATTGTGTTTGCCTATCACGTTTCTGATCCCGAACGCTATGGCGTAGTGGAATTTGATAGCGACATGAACGCCATATCCATCGAAGAAAAGCCCAAACAGCCCAAGTCAAACTATGCTGTGCCCGGCCTCTACTTCTATGATAATAGCGTAGTTGAGATAGCAAAAAACATTCAACCCAGCTGGCGCGGCGAATATGAAATTACCGATGTGAACCGCTATTATCTGAAGCACAATAAATTGAAAGTATGCAAAATGGACAGGGGTACGGCATGGCTGGATACCGGCACCTTCAAATCGCTTATCGACGCTACGCAATTTGTACAGGTTATTGAAGAGCGGCAAGGCCTAAAGGTGGGCTGCATCGAAGAGGTGGCTTACCAAATGGGATTTATTGACCAGGCACAACTTGCCAGAGTAGCCGAACCACTCCTGAAAAGCGGCTATGGACAATATTTATTGAATTTAATTCGGTAAAACGGTCAAAAGAATCAACTTACTATTCAATTAATTACATCTCTGCCAATTTCTTGCAAAAACATCGCCGCCTGAAAATCAACTCCGAATCGTATTTTTGCCAGACACGGGTGGCTACATTTTCTTCCAGTTGCGGATTGCTGATAGCGTATTTAAATCCCTGTTGCAGGTAAATTTCATTCAGTTTGTTGTGATAAAGGGCATGAATGCCTTTGGTACGCCATTCCGGCAACACGCCGGTAAGCACCAAATTGAGCAACTTACTATGCCGAAATGCCTTCAAAACAGAGTACCAGCCAAAAGGAAAGAGCTTACCGCCGGCCTTTTGAAACGCCCGACTCAACGATGGAATGCTGAGGCTGAATCCTATAATGCGGTCGCATTCATCCATTAACACGCAAATCAACTCTTTTCGCACCAGACTCAAATTGCCCTTAATCAGATACTCAATTTCAGGCGAAGTGAGCGGAATGAAATTGTAGATATTGCGGTAACTCTCATTCAACGCTTCAAAAAAGTTGCGAAAATAGCCTGCTAATTCCCTTTTATTTTTAAATTCCTTGATTTTAACCTTGTTACGTTGCATAATAGCATTGCTCAACTGCTGTACCCGCTCCGGCACTTTATTTACTTTAATCTTGTATTGCAAATAATCAACCTCTTTAACATAACCCATTTTTTCAACAAAATCGACGTAATAAGGAGCGTTATATTCTGTAAAAATCGGCTGCACATCGTGTTCAAATCCCCAAACCAGCATTCCCTGCTTGTCCATATTGGAAAAGCGAGATGGCCCTGAAACTTCGGTCAATTGCTGCGATCGCCCCCACGTTTCCACCTCTTTAAACAGCATCTGTGCCACTTCAAAATCGTCTATTACATCGAACCAGCCGAAACGAATACGCGATTGGCCTTTTAATTCGTTGCATCGCCGGTTGATAATACCGGCAATACGCCCTGCAAGCTGCCCGTCTTTGTAAGCCAGCCAAAGACGAATATCGCAAAAAGTACGTGCCGGATGTTGTGTCAAAGTATGCCAGTCTTCACGTTCTAAAGAGGGCACAAAAAAAGGATTATTTTGATACAGTTGCTTTGGGAAGCGAATAAAATGCTTCAAATCGCATCTGTTTTTAACCTCTTTCACTGTAATCATAATGATTCAAATTTATTATAACTTCTTTAGAAATGCAAAAATAGAAAAAATTTGTTCAATACGAAAAGCTATGAAATGATGCAGAAATGTTTTCAAAGGAATGATTACAGCAGTGGTGGTATCAAAAAAGCACTCTTCCTTCCCGATAATCCCCTGTATATTCATATCAAAAGAAAAAAATGTATTTTTGCAAAGGAAAAACCATACGAGTATATAATGGATAAATTTTATGCTATCAGACCATACACCGAAGAGGAAGCGTTGGTTGCCATGCCGGCATTTGTGCGCGACCCGAATTTTGCAAAAGCGGTGAATTTGCTAAGCCCCGAAATTACCATAGCCACTTTGGAAGAAGAGTTGAAACAGGTAAAAAGCATCTTTGATTTCCAAATGATGATATCGCACCGCTTTATCGAATATTTTGTCAAAATCGGCACAAAAGGCATTACTTTTTCAGGAATTGAACACATCAAACCTGACGAATCCTATCTTTTTATTGCCAATCATCGCGATATTTCCTTAGATTCTGCCATTTTGCATCACTATTTTTTCGTTAATGGTTTCAGAGTAGCTAAAATCGCCATTGGAGACAACCTGCTCCAGAACCCTTTGTTAACACAATTTGCCAAATTAAACAAAATGTTTTTGGTGAAACGAGCGCTCTCCATTCGCGAAAAACTCGCTAATTATCAATTACTTTCAGAATATATTGCACAAAATATCCTGATGGAAAACGAATCGATATGGATTGCACAACGTAACGGAAGAAGTAAAAACGGCATTGATCAAACTCAACACGGATTAGTGAAAATGCTCTCCATGTCAGGACGCAAGCAACCGGTAAAAAGACTGAAAGCACTGAAATTAACACCTGTTTGCATCTCTTACGAATATGAACCCTGCGCACGCCTTAAGGCTCGCGAAACGGCGCTTTCGCAGCATAAAAATTACACCAAACTGCCAGGCGAAGATTTTAACAGCATCAAAGAAGGATTGTTTGGGCAAAAGGGGCGCGTACACCTTGCTATAGGAAAGCCTATCGTTGATGAGTTGGATTTGATTGATTCACAACTTACTGCCAATGAAAAAATTGTGGAGGTTTGTCGCCTCGTGGACAAACAGATTTACCAAAATTATAAACTCTTCCCTACCAATTATATAGCTTACGATGAATTGGAACAGGGTTACGATTTTGCCGAATACTACACACCCGGCGAGAAGGCAGCTTTTATGGACTATCTTCTAAAACAGACTGTTGCAAGCGATGTGTCGCCGGATGTAATGTTTGAAAAATTGCTTCATATTTACGCTACTCCAGTGAAAACCTGCGTATTGGGCGAAACCTTAGCTAATCATGACTATGAAGATTAATCATACTGCTAATAATTATAAAAAATGGACGATAACCAACCTCCGGCGACGGAAAAAATTCTAATCATCAGATTGAGTTCAATAGGTGATGTGGTGCTCGTCACACCTATTATTCGAGCTGTAAAACAAGCAAAAAAAGAGGCCCGGCTCCACTTCCTAATCAAAAAAGAGTTTAAACCTGTAATTGAACCTAATCCTTATCTCGATAAAATACACGTTTATGGCGAAGATACACAAGCACTAATCCGAGAATTAAAAGCAGAAAATTTTTCTTATATTATTGATTTGCAAAATAATATAAGATCAAAAAGAGTTATTAGCGCTTTGCAAAAGCCACATAAAACATTCCCAAAACTTAATTTTAAAAAGTGGCTTGCAGTCTGTTTCAAGCTCAATTTGCTGCCTGATCGCCATATTGTAGATCGCTATTTTGAGGCAGTCAAGTTGCTGCACGTGCCCAATGACCAGCAGGGACTCAACTTTTTTATTGCACCTAACGAGACCTATGAAGAAGATGATTTGCCGGCGGTTTTTAAAAACGGTTTTGTCGCTGTATCATTAGGCTCCATGCACGGCACTAAGCGCATTCCTGCTTACAAAGTGGTGGAGATTGCGCGCATATTGCATCTGCCAATTATGCTGCTGGGGGGCAAAGACGTGGAAAACGAGGGAGAAGAGATTGTGTCGGCACTGGGCGAACGTGCCTACAACGGTTGCGGCAAATTCTCGCTGCATCAAACTGCTTCGCTCATCCGGCAAAGTCGCTGCCTGCTCACTGGAGACACCGGGTTAATGCACATTGCCGCGGCGCTGCAAACCCCCATAGCCTCGCTATGGGGCAATACCATTCCCGAATTTGGAATGTATCCTTACATGCCGCAGCATCGGGAACGTTTTCGGATTTTTGAAACACCGCGCCTCCGTTGTCGTCCATGTTCCAAGTTAGGCTATAAAAAATGCCCTAAAAAGCATTTTCGCTGCATGAATCAAATTTCCGCCATTGAGGTGGCCGAATGGATTAATACCTTCGCCTGATGAATGATTCTGACATCGTTTTGCGAAGAACCATCTTGACGGAAGATGGTTCTTCAACCCTGAAACTGCTCTGTTGTAATGAGCAATTTCACTCATTACATGGCGCTATTACCGAATCAGAGCATATTTATATTAATGCAGGATTGCGGGCACTGCCTGATCGTGAACCAATAAATCTGTTAGAAGTAGGCTTGGGAACCGGACTTAATGCGCTGCTTACCCTGCACCGTGCCTGCGGGCGTATTATTTACTACCATGCCATTGAGGCCTATCCATTGACTACAGAAGAGATACAATCGCTTAACTATGTGGAATTAATTAATCCCGCACTGAGCGAAGCGTTTCAAGCCATACATGAAGTACCGGCAGAAGAATGGAAAAATATTACGCCCCACTTTTGTTTCAAAAAAAGCTTTGTTCGTGTGGAAGAAGCACTCCTGGAGGCAAACCGGTACGATTTGGTCTATTTTGACGCCTTTTCACCCGATATTCAGCCCGAATTATGGAGTGAAGCCATTTTAAAAAAATGTTATCATGCTATGACACATGGTGCAATTTTGATAACCTATTGCGCCAAAGGATGGGTAAAAAGGACATTTCGAAATATCGGATTTGAACTTTATTCATTACCCGGGCCTGCAGGAAAGCGGGAAATCAGCCGTTGCATAAAAATTTAATTCATTCATTGTCAGTTATTTGTAATATTCTAAAAAAACAGGAAAGTAAAAGTAGAGACTGTGTCAGAAAAAAGTGTATTTTTGCAGCCTTAAAAGAAACGGAGACGTTATTTGAATAGATGAACCCAAGCCGGTGTAGCTCAGTTGGCCAGAGCAGCTGATTTGTAATCAGCTGGTCGGCGGTTCGAATCCGTCTACCGGCTCCAAAGTTGGGGGGGTACCAGAGCGGTCAAATGGGGCAGACTGTAAATCTGTTGGCGAAGCCTTCGGAGGTTCGAATCCTCCCCCCCCCACAAACTTCCTTGCGGAAGTAGCTCATTTGGTAGAGCGACAGCCTTCCAAGCTGTAGGTAGCGGGTTCGAGGCCCGTCTTCCGCTCGATTGATAATGTTTGTGCCGCTAAAATTTAAACGAACGTTTAAATTTTAGCGGTTGTTTTTTTTTCGCAATGATAAGTTTTGGCAAGCACAATAATAGCTCATCAGTAAAACCCTTTTTACTCCATGCATTACATGTTTTGTTCCATACAGATGCTTACGCGCACTTTTTTCAGAACTTGTTAACCGTCAAATTGTCAAGAGCGAAAGAAAAAAGAGAGTGCCCATTTAGACACCCCCTTTCACAATGAAAAATCTAAATAATTACCATTTATTTACGTTGTGCATCCACCTTTTTTCCGGTGGCATAGTTTATCTTCAATGCATTGTTATTACGCAACTCCTCTTTGATAATATTCACGTAACGCATCTGCACTGAATGGTCAACTTTAAGCGAGAATGTCAATTTAGCAGCATCTTCAGTAGTGCGAGATTCTTTTTCATTACCTACAAAATCGCGTACATCAGAGGTCAAATGTTCCTGTTTGACAGTCTGGTCGTTCAACTGTACGGAAACTTTACCCGGAGGCAGCGTATTTTCGTCATTATTCAAAGGCGCTCCAATATAGATATTGGCTACCAGCTGCTTCTTCTCCAATTTTTGTATTTCGGTAGCTTGTGGCGGTTTAAATTCCACTTTCAGACTTGCTTCTCTAATGTTACTGATTACCATAAAGAAAAACAGAAACATAAATACAATATCAGACATGGATGCCATGTTGAGTTCAGGCACCTCTTTTTTTTCCTCTTTTCTAAATCTTGCCATAATCAGTTTCCTCCGTAGTCTTTAGATTTTGCTTCTGAAATATTAGCCGGAATAGCTTTCTGTATTGATTTTTGCAAAGCCGTATCCAGATTATCATACTTTTTACCAAAATAATTCATCGAAGTTTGGTCGCGCAATTCATTAATAGCACGCTGTAACTCGTTCTGTACCTGTACATACATATTATAGGTTGTACTCTGGTCATTGGTAAGTGATATAACCCCCTTTGACACCGCAAAATCGCCAATACCTTCAATATCCTTCGACTCTTTCATCGGCAAATCGGGGTCATTAGTAGGGTTAGCCAAAAAGTTTTTGGCTACATCTTTCAATTCGTTAATATTAATAATTTCCGAATTAACCATAATGGCATCGTTAAAGTTTACGCGGACCGTCAATACGTTTCGTTTATTGATATCTACTTGTTCTTCTTTGACATTCGGATCTTTCGGTGGTGGGAGTCTGCGTGGAATCCCCTGTTCCGTATTAATCGAAGAAGTCAACAGGAAAAATGTCAGCAACAGAAACGCGATGTCTGCACTTGATGCTGTATTAAGTCCCGGTGTTTTTCGTGCCATAATTACCTGTTTTTAATTGCATTAATAATTGCCGATACTACAATAGCTGCAATTGACAGGAAGAAGATTATGTAGAAAGTAACAATACCTGAACCTATCCATTTCACTTCACTTGTCGTATGTTGCATTTTGATAGCTGATACACTTAATTCGCTTGAGGATACAAAATAGCCTATAATCAACAGCAGCACAATGAACAATATCCCCAAAATCGCTTTGTAGGAGTGTTTGATATTGGCAACAATCTGAACTAAAGCGAAAGCCAGCATAGAAATAATCGTAGCAAGAAATATTACATAAACCAAAATAACAGAAAAGTTTAACATTGTCTCCTCTGTTTTCGAACTGGTAGCGTCATCCTGTAAAGCGTTCAAATCGGTAGTTTTGCGGATTGCGGATTGCGTAGTATTAATAGCATCAACGCGAGCAAAGAAGTTATTGAACGATTTTATATACTCTTTATGCAAGATACATTGTTGCTTTACTAATGCATAATCTGCTTCCAATGTAGCAATGTATTGGGCCAGACTTTCAAAATTATTCACTTTATTAAAACCGGTTACAAAAAAATCTACCCGTTTACTTTTAGCGAGTAAGCCTGTTGTGTAGGCATTGAAATTGGCTTTAAAAGTGGTAAAACCAGCCTCGTTTTGAATTTCCGACAAATTAGAAACAAAGGTATATTCTATGTTTTTTTGCAACTCTTCTTCTTTTAAGTCTGCGTTTTGTTTGGTAGCGGCTTGCCGATATGTTTCAACAAAGCCGGGAAGATTTTCCGGAGTTGTAGCTGCAAAATCAATCAACATTTGAGGATTGTTTTCTTTCAGGTTGGTTACTTCGTAATACTTGTCGGTTTTCGTATCATCGAAGAATGCCGAAAAGTAGAGTGCTGCAATGCAAGCTACTATGGCAACTACAAAAATTATGATATTAATGATCTTTTTACTCATAATATTTAAGGATATTAAAGATGAGTGATGATTACTTATTTTTAATTAGAATATCCATGAAAGAGATGGTTGCATCTTCCATATTATTTACTATACCATCTATTTTCGACAAGATATAGTTATAGAATACTTGCAGAATGATAGCAGTAATCAACCCGAATACGGTAGTCAACAACGCCACTTTCATACCTCCGGCCACAATAGTCGGACTGATGTCGCCTGCACGTTCAATGTCATCGAATGCCTGTACCATACCTACAACCGTTCCCAAGAAGCCAAAAGAGGGGCCTAAGGCGAGGAAAAGCGAGATCCAGCTTAAATTGGTTTCCAATTTGCCCATTTGTACGCCACCATAAGAAACGACTGCCTTTTCAATTGATTCAAGACCTTCATCATAGCGGTCTAAACCCTGATAGAAAACACCGGCCAGGGGGCCTTTGGTATCTTTGCAAAGCTGTTTTGCCTTTTCAATACCGCCATTCTTGAGAGCACTTTCGATTTTACTCAACAATTTCTTCGAATTAACAGTAGAAAGATTGAGGTAGAAAATACGTTCAATAATCAGCGCCAAACCCAAAATCAAGCACACCAAGATAGGAGCCATCCATATAGCGCCACCCTGTATAAATTTATCCTTTAATACATAGTGTAAGCTCTGTTCGGCTACTTCATCGTTATCTTCGGCCACTGCTACGGCAGGAGTCGCAGCTTGAACTGAGTCGGATTGAATTTGCGTCTGTTCCGTTGTTTTTGCATTTTTTTCTGCATTTTGTGCAAAAGTTGCGTTTGTCATACCGAAGGTTAAGAGACCTGTTACGGTAAATAAAGCCATTAGTTTTTTCATAATTACTTTACTGTTTTGTTTAATTAATTAATTTGTTTTATTATCTATTTTTTGATTTTATTTCTATAGCTACCAACATTTTAAGTCTGCGGAGAGAAAGGGATTCGAACCCTTGAAACGCTTTCGGCGTTTACACACTTTCCAGGCGTGCGCCTTCGACCACTCGGCCATCTCTCCCTCTCTTTTTTTGAGGCGGTAAAAATACAAAAAAAATACGTCATAAATCCAATTCGCATATTTTTTTTTCAACAAGATATTAAATGATTGATTTTCAAAGGGAAAAAATGAAATGATCAGAATTTATCCACACATCCTTATATTTCGTACTTTTGCAGTTTAAAATCAAAACTGATGTCATTATTAAACATTACCATAAGAGGCTATTTCTCAATTAGAGACGAAAGATTGGTGGCTTTGTATGAAAATCAGTTACAAACACAGGCCAATTGGTTCTATTATATGTTGAAAAATGGAGCTAAAACCGCTTTTGGCAAAGAATTCGGCTTAGACGACAAGTTGCGCTATGAGCAGTTTGCAGAACAGGTACCGATACAAGATTACACCACATTACATCCTTATATTCAGCGTATTATAGCGGGAGAACGCAATGTGTTATGGTCCACTAAAATCAATTGGCTGGCCAAATCTTCGGGTACTACCTCTGCCAAAAGCAAATTTTTGCCGGTGAGCGACGAGTCAATGAAGCTGAATAACTATTTGGCGGCGCAAGATGTGTTGACATTCTACTGCAACCTCTTTCCTGAAACGGAACTATTTACAGGGAAAGGAATTACATTGGGAGGCAGCCGACAAGCTTTGGGAGAAAAAACGGCGTTGCAATGCGGAGACATATCGGCCGTATTAATGGAAAATATGCCTGTATTGGGCGAAATGTTGAAAGCTCCTGCCAAAGAGATTTTATTAGAACCCGACTGGAATAAAAAGCTGCCATTGATTGCCACCCACACGGCTAAAGAAAATATTACCTCATTATCGGGAGTTCCATCCTGGATGTTGCTGGTTATGAAAGAATTACTTTATATAACCGGCAAGCAATACGTGCATGAAGTATGGCCAAATCTGGAACTTTACATGCACGGCGGGGTAGCATTTGCCCCTTATAAAGAGGAGTATAAACAGCTCTTTGCCAAAGGAGACGTTTTTTTTATGAATATGTATAATGCTTCCGAAGGGTTTTTCGGCTTTCAAGATCAGCATCATAGCGACGATCTGCTGTTGCTAACCGACCATGCAGTTTTTTACGAATTTATTGAGTTGGCTGAGAGCAATAGCGATAATAAAAAGGCAATTCCACTGAGTGATGTGGAGTTGGGCAAGAACTATGCGGTTGTGATAACTACAGCAGCCGGCTTATGGCGCTACAAAATTGGCGACGTTATCTGTTTTACTTCACTCAACCCCTACCGTTTTAAAATTGTGGGACGTACTACACAATATATCAACGTTTTTGGGGAAGAGTTGATTGTAGATAATGCCGATAAAGCACTCGCAGCTACCTGCCAAGCTACACAGGCCATAGTGGCCGAATATACCGCTGCACCGGTCTATCTGAACTGCGAAACGAAAACGGCCTGCCACGAGTGGATTATTGAATTTACAAAGCAACCTGCTAACATAGATCATTTTACGGAAATTTTAGATCAAGAGTTAAAGAAAGTCAATTCCGATTATGAAGCGAAGCGAAGTAGTAATCTGATGTTGCAATCTCCCTGCCTGCATGTAGCTCCGCAAGGCACTTTTCTGAAATGGCTGGCTTTACACAACAAACTGGGCGGTCAGTATAAAGTACCGCGATTGCAAAACGAGCGCCAGCTTTTGGAAGAAATTCTACAATTAATGGACTAAAATGGCTATAAGTTTCTTTCCAACACGCTATCCCGCATGTTTTGGCGATAGGCTTCTATGCGGGCGGCAATAGTCTCATCGTGTGTAGCCAAAATTTGGATGGCAAGCAGAGCAGCATTTTTTGCCTGATTAATGGCCACTGTAGCCACCGGAATACCACCCGGCATTTGCACTATGGAAAGTAATGAATCCAATCCATTTAAATTTGAAGACTTTATAGGAACTCCTATAACCGGCAAAGTAGTTTTAGCGGCTGTCATGCCGGGCAGGTGAGCCGCTCCGCCAGCGCCGGCAATAAGCACTTTTAAGCCACGCGCGCGCGCCGTTTCTGCATATTCAAACATGCGGTCTGGAGTGCGATGCGCACTTACTACCTCTTTTTCGTAAGGAATGGCAAACTCTTCAAGTATGGCACATGCCTCTTGCATCACGTTCCAATCGCTGATAGAACCCATAATTACTCCTACTTTTTTCATATCGCTCAATTTTATACGGTTTGTTCTATATTCCAGACAAAGGCGCGAACACCGATTTCCTTGTTGCGGATGTCCAATTTGCGGACAGACTGCAAAAAATCAGCCACCCGGTCATCTTCTACCATAGTGATAACAGCGGAGTTCATCTCCGGCCATGTATGGGTTCCCTGACGAGGCTCGCCGTCTATGCTGCCTCTGCCCTGTACATTTTCCCAAAAAGTGTAACCTCTAATTTCCAAACGATCTAACATGTATTGTATTCGTTCGGTATTGGCTTGATTAAATACGACAAAAATAGCCTTCATGTCTCTATTATTTTTTGATTTTAATTCTTAATATAATTGTTTGATATTGCTATACCGTGATTTAATGAATTAATTTCACTCTATACAATGTCTTATTTTGGAGTATCGGCATCTTGAGGCAATGAGGTATCCATAAAAACAAACCGCCTATTCACTTTTTCGACCTTATCGCGCTCACCGCGTCTCGACATTACAGCGTAGAGTACCGGCACCACAATAAGGGTTACAACAGTGGAAACCAGCAGCCCGCCAATCACTACAACCCCCATTGGCACCCACATTTCAGACCCTTCGCTGGTTGCCAATGCCATAGGCACCATACCTAAAATAGTGGTAAGAGCAGTCATTAATACCGGACGCAAACGAGACTTGCCCGACAAGGCAATAGCTTCATTGAGTTCATAGCCTCTATCCCGCATCAAATTAATATAGTCCACCAGCACAATTCCATTCTTGACCACAATGCCGACCAACATAATAGCTCCCAATGCTCCAATCATATCTAAAGTTGTATGAGTAATAAACAGAGCCAGAATGACTCCTGTAAAGGCAAAAGGCACAGCCATCATGATGATAAACGGTTTGGAAAACGATTCAAATTGCGATGCCATAACGATATAGACCAGCAAGACAATGAGAGCCAACAGCAATCCCATGTCTCCAAAAGTTTCCTGTTGGTCTTCGTAGTTGCCGCCCAAACGTATTGATATACCTTGAGGAATATCAACGCCAGAGAGTGTTTTTTCGACACCTACCGCCAATTCACCCAAAGAGGTTTGATAAGGCGTAACTTGTACTCTTACAATTCTTTGACGACTTTTTCTTGAAATATTTGGGGGCGACCAGTATTCTTCAATAGAGGCTATCTCTTTCAATTTTATTTTATCTACTCCCTTAGGAGTAACAACCGGAATGCTCATGTTCTCTATCTCAGTCAGCGAATTGCGATTTTCTTCCTGCAATCTTACTACAATATCATACTCGTCGCCATCCTCTTTCAAATAGCCTACTGTCATGCCATTCACACGATTGCGCATGTAAGCAGATACTACAGATGAGGTAAGTCCATGCAGAGCTAATTTTTCCTTATCGACCACAATTTTCAACTCGGCGCGATCTTCATCACGGTCAATAATGACATCTCGAGCGCCTTTTACGGAATCTTGAATAGAGCGTTTTATCTGGTCGGCCAAAATGTTGGTCTGGTCGAAATCATAACCATAAATCTCCACATCCACTGTAGAGGCCCCCCCTCCGCCAAATCCTTGTGAAGCATTTGCCTGATAAGTGATAATTTCGGGATATTTCTTCATTTCATTACGCAATATTTCCGCAATTTCAAAAATGGTACGTTTACGTTCATATCTTTTATTGCAAACTACCGTCATAGAAATTTTATTATTGGTGGTAGAATTAAAGATAGCCGATACACCTGCATCATCATTAGAACCTGCAGTAGTAGAAATAAGCCGAATTTCGGGTACTAAAGCCTCAAAACGCTGCTCCAGCATCCGGGCGGTTTTCATTGTCTCTTCAATACGTGTACCACGTTGCAGTTCAATGGATACCGATAGGCGGCCATTATCCGACTGCTGCATAAAGTCCGTACCGATTTGTCCGGTAATAATCGGTATTAAAGATACCCCGAAAATGAGCAATGCCACAACCAATGTAATAGCCTTATGGTGCAAGCAGAACCGTAATGCATTGGCATAAAATACATCTACACGATCTAACAGTCGTACTACATTTCTATCGTACCATGTTTTTTTCGCCCCTACATCAACAATTTGACCATTTTTTCTTACTTTTTGATTTCTGGCTTTCATCAAGTAGGCGCTCAACATGGGTGTTAAGGTAATGGCCACTACCGTAGAAACGCAAACTGTTATTGTAACAATCCAACCCAGCTCTTTAAACATGATACCAGCCATACCGGTAAGCATGGTAAGCGGCACAAATACGGCTACAATAACCAGTGTGGTGGCTATTACGGATATCCATACTTCGTTAGTGGCATAAATCGCGGCCTCTCGCGGAGCGGATCCTCTATCTATATGTCGGGTAATATTTTCCAAAACCACAATAGCATCGTCCACCACCATGCCAATTGCAATTGTAAGAGAACACAATGATATGATATTCAATGAACTGCCTATAAATTTCAGGTAGATAAAAGCTGCAATCAAAGCAATGGGAATAGTTAAACTGATGATAATGGTAGCCCGCCATCTGCCCAGGAAAAAGAGAATAACCAGCACCACAAACAGCAATGCATAGAGGATAGACTCTTCCAATGAACTGATAGCATTTTCGATATTTTCGGACGAGTCGTAAATTACATCCACTTGTACATCTGCGGGCAATGTCTTTTTGATTTCGCTCATTTCTTGCTGTACATCATGGCAAATTTGCACCGTATTAGCTCCAGTCTGTTTCGAGATAATCAAACGTACTCCTTCTCTGCCGTTAATTTTTTCGTCGAGAGTTAAATCCTTGATAGTATCTTTTACCGTAGCAATATCTTTCACAAAAACACGCTTTCCGTCGGCAGTGGTTGTTACTACAATATTATTGATTTCATTGCTCTCCACATACTCGCTACGCACCTCCATCTGATATTGTTCCTTATCCATCTTTACCGTACCCGATGAAAGATTTAAATTATTGGAAGATACAGCATTACCTACTGTTTCCAATGGAATTTTGTAAGCATCAAGCTTTTCCTGATCAATGTCAATATAGACAAATCTCTCCGGCGAGCCGGAAAGTGACAAATTACCGATACCGTCCACTTTGTTTAGCAGCGGGATTACTTCATCGTTTAAAATTTTATCCAAACCCGAATAGCTTTCTTTGGCCGTGATAGCATATTGGATGATGGGCATCGAACTCGAACTGAATTTGAAAATAAAGGGGTTGGAGCTACCACTTGGAAGGTTATCTTTTATCATGTCAATAAAAGAACGCACATCGTTTATAACTTCATCCATGTTGGTTCCCCACTCCAATTCGAGTAACACCATCGACATATTGTCTTTAGATTCTGAGGTCAGTGATTTTAATCCGTCCACCGAGTTCAAACTGTTTTCGAGCAGCTTGGTAACATTGGTTTCCACTTCACTGGCACTTGCTCCCGGATAGGTCGTCAACACCGTAATATAAGGCGGTTCCATTTCAGGGAACTGATCAATAGGCAGTTTTGTTAACGAGAATACCCCAATAATGATTACTGCCACAAAAATCAGCGCGGTGGTAATCGGTTTATTAATTGATGTTTTGTAAATGCTCATAATTCTATCTTATTTCATATCCAATTATTCTTATTTTGAAGGGGTTCATCTTTTTTTCACCACCTCCAATTTAACGCTGTCTATCAAGCGGGCCTGGCCGGCAGTAATCAATTCAACACCGGCGGTAATGCCTTCGCCGCTAATCTCGATTTTATCATCAAAACGCTGTCCCAAGTGCACCACAACCCGTTTAGCTATCCCATTTTCGTTCAAAAACACGTAGCGATCGTTTGAGCCGATCAGTTTCATTACCGAATTATAGGGTACTACGATGGCATCAGTTTCGCCCAACACCAGTGAAGTAGTCACAAACATTCCCGGCCGAAGTAATTGCTTGGCATTGGGAATTTTTATCTTCAACTGAAAGGAATGGGTTGCGGGATCTATGGTTGGATAAACAATCTCGACTGTGCCTTTAAACACTTGATCGGGATAGATTTCGGAAGTCAAATCTATGCTCATACCCTCTTTGATAAGCGGATAATAAATTTCTGACATTGACATCAATGTTTTTAATGTACTGATTTGCGTGAGTGTAAGGATAGGGACAGCTCCGGCATACATTTCGCCATTTTCCAGATTTTTGGCAGAGATAATGCCCGAAAATTGCGCCTTTACAAAAGTATTAGCCTCTAAAAACACTACCTGTTCTTTGGCGAGATTGTAACCCGACTTGGTCTGGTCGTAAACCTGCTGCGTGGCGCTTCCTGTGTGGTAAAGCTTCTCTACGCGATCCAATTCGGTTTTAGCCTTGTCCAAGTTTATTCTTGCCGTATTATATTGCGTAGGATCCATGCGCAACAGTAATTGTCCCTGAGACACTTTTGAGCCTACATCTACCAAAATTCGCTCTATATTTCCTGTCAATGAGGGTGCTACATTCATGATTTCATATCCCTGCAAAGTGGTAGAATAATTGATAATTCGGGATATTCTTTCAGGATTGATAACAATAGTTTCTACTTTTTCAATCTTTTCTTCTTCCTGTTGTCCGCTTTTTTTCTTGCATCCGCCCAACGAAAGGGTCAGTGCAACGGTAAGTAATAAGCAAAATGTTCGTTTCATTTCTTATTCAATGTTTTTAGTTATATTTATTTAATTATTTAACAGAGCTTCGAGGGCAATTTTCGCATTCACCAAGCTCAATATAGATTGCATGTAATTATTTTGAGCAATTATCAAATTATTGCTTGCCTGATTAATATCCATACTTGAGGCTGTGCCGTACTGAAATTTGCGCGACATGCTTTCAAAAACCCGTTGCGACACTCCAATATTGTCTTTTTGTAAATCGTAATTCTCAATGGCAGAAGTAAGATTGTAGCGTAGCTGGCGGTCTTGTATCCACAATTGCGTTTCCGTATCGTCCATATTATTTTTAGCTATTTCCCTGGCAATTTTGGCTGAATGTACTTTAGTGGCTCTTGTGCCCGAAGACCAAATCGGCATGGTTAGCGATACGCCTACCGAATTTGGGGGGGTCATGTTCATTCCTGCATTTTTTCCAAAATAGTTTTTGTAAGAATAACTGTGATACAGATTTACAGAAGGAAAATATTCCACAGCAGCCAACCACACCTGCTTATCAGCTATTTCAATGTTTTTTTGTAATTTTCGATAATTATAATTATTCCGTATATCAAAAGCAGCATTGAGCAGTTGTTCGGCATCTGCTATACTGAGTAAATTTTCCGTCTTTTCTGTTAAAACTAATTCTGTACTTACCTGACAACCAAGCAACAAACGCAATGAATTATAGCTCATTTCCAAACTACGTTTGGTGGAGTTGATATTATTGCGAAACTGAGCCACCTGCAGTCGCAACTGGTCAGCATCGGTTTCTTCTGCGGCTCCTGCGGCAACTGCATCTTCTGTTATTTTTTGTAAATTTTGAATATTGGCTAAATTTGAGTCCAGCAAAGTTACTATCTGTTCCATTACCAAAATTGACATATAGACGCTGGTAACCTGATTTCTAATATTTTGATCACTTTCCTGTCCTGAAAGCTTTGCCATATCAATAGCTAATGTTCTCAGCATGGAACCTACAATTTGCTCACCGCTCAACGTTACCAAAGTTCTAATCCCAAAAGTTCCATTAGGGTGCATGGGTACAGCAATTTTACCTCCTCCCATGTCTATCATCATTTCATAACCGCATAAATTTTGATACTCGAATGAACTGCTAACTTGTGGCAGCATGGTTGAAATTATTTGCCAACGGTCGGATTCAGCTTTTTTAACTTCCAAAGTAGCATTTTGAAGCGATCGATTATGTTCTATAGCATATTGACGGGCTTGCTCCACCGTCAGGGTCAATTTCGACTCTTGCGCAACACAAAATGGATTTATGGCTAAAAAAATGCCGAGCAAAAGTATTAATGTTCCTTTTTTCATTTTATAAATATGTGATTTATAGTTATTTACATTGATTTTTAATGTCGTTTCAAATGAAGTGCAAATTTATACATTATTTTTACGCAAAAAATACCTCCCGTACGACAATTCAATCAATATCAGTTTTAACCCGATAAAAACCTGTTTTTTTTCAATAAATAATAATGCCTGCCGAAAATACATTTTGTAACGCAAAACAGCACGGCTTCTTGATACCATTATATAACGACAATTTGTTAGGACGGGATACTCATCAGTATTGCTATACCTTTTGTTTTCATCTCCTTGTTCTTTTAAATTTTTTCTCCGCAAAAGCAAAGTTCTACAGGACCAACTAACCAAAGCTGGTCAGGTGCAAGTTCTACTTGAAAACGGCCACCACGTGTATAAACCGGAATCGCAGCATCGCCAATTTTCTCTTTTTGCATTGCATAAACGCAGGCAGAAGCGGTAATACCTGTGCCACAAGAGAGTGTTTCGGCTTCCACACCACGTTCGTAGGTGCGCACAAAAATTCCCTCCTGAAAAGGCATTACAAAATTGACGTTCGTTCCTCCTTCTTTAAAACGCATGTCGTAGCGCAATTTTCTGCCCTCCATTTCCACATCAACCGCATGCACATCATCACAAAAAACAACAAAATGAGGCGATCCCGTATCTATAAAAAAGCCATCTTCGAATATTTGTATGGGGGCAGACTTCTTCATTTCCAAACGCACAAGCCACTTATATCCAGCATATTCTAATATTTCAGCTTGATGACAGCCATCGAAAGCCTGAAAACGGCAGCGTTTTTTAATGATCTGCAGATAATGGGCAAAAGCCACTGCGCACCGACCGCCATTGCCGCAAAAAGAGGCCTCGCCGCCGTCAGCATTAAAATAACGCATCTTAAAATCAACATTTGGCATCTGTTCGAGCAAAATAAGACCATCTGCCCCTATACCGGTATGGGGAGCACACATTTGAGCTATTTTGCTGCTTGTTAACAAAATAGATTTTCTATTATCAATCATGATAAAATCGTTACCAGCTCCATGAAATTTATAAAACGGTATATTCATCATCATTATTTAACGGTATCCTCTTCAAGCTTTTCAAAAGTCATGTTGGCCGGAATAGCATATTTTTTATGGGCACAAAGCAATAAATAACGCCCTTCCTGATAAATTATTTCCACCTGCGCAATATCCATCCCTTTCAATTTGATAACATTGCCGGTACGCAAATACTCAATTCTATTTTTAATAGGAGTGCTCCACTGTTGAAGCTCAAATTGCGTAATTGGAATTTCTACAACAGGATCTGCAGCTTCCGTAGCGGAAATAAGGCGTACTTTCACTTTTCGACTACTCAACAGTATGTCGTGCAACACTACTACATCCTCATCATTGTCGTCCATGGCAAACTCCGCTTCTGCCCAATTCTCTTCCTCTTTCACTTCATAATGCGTAGTATCCAAAGTTTGGGGTGTCGGATCATTAGCCTCCAATTTTATCGTATCTTGAACAAGCGGCCGTTTCGCTTTCACTGTAGATACTGTGTCTGCGGTTTTCGGCTTGGCGGAATTGTCTATCCACTGTACCGACGCAACTGCTTTGATTTTATCAGGTCTAAAAAAATACCAGCGTCCAAATGCCAACGCCACGCCAAACCCGACCACAAAACCGAACAATAGCATCAGTACCACACGGGCTTTCCTGTTTTTCAACGATCTTTCATTCTTCTCTGCCATAGCACATTTAATCAGGCTGCAAAAATAGTAA
>JAISAD010000180.1 GCA_031266895.1 Bacteroidales bacterium | reverse complement strand
TGCAAGCGAGATTGTCTATTCCAATTTAATGATGTTACATAATTTCATAGCTCCTAATATCAATTTTGAAACGCCTGACGAATATTCGCAGAATCTGAATATCGCTACAAGAACCGTTGAGAAAAGGATAAATACTTATCTTTCAAATTCGTTTGGGTTTGGAGGCACTAATAGTGCGCTGGTGGTGGGGCACATTTGAGATTGACTTTTTCTATATGCTTTTATTTGCGTCCTGATGCCTGTCCTAAATGCTTTTTATGCACCTTTATACCTTTTTAAAATGCAGATTGCTCGGATTCCCCTTTGGGGTAAGAACATAAGTTACAGCCATGATTTTTTGATTATAATTAGTGATTGAATTATCAGCTGCAAAATTACAAAGAATTATTTCAAATGCAATTGATGCCCCATTTTCTCCTGCTTTGTCTTTAAATATTTGAAGTTTACATTGTTTGGCTCAATAATGATGGGAATGGTTTCTATAATTTCAATGCCGTGTCCCAGCAGGCCTACCCGTTTACTTGGGTTATTGGTTATAAGGCGTATTTTTGTGGCGTTCTGATCTCGGAGAATCTGTGCCCCAATGCCATAATCACGCTCATCAGCTCTAAATCCCAGTTCCAGATTAGCTTCTACGGTATCCATGCCCAGCTCTTGCAGGTGATAGGCTTTCAGCTTGTTTACCAGTCCGATGCCTCGCCCTTCCTGATTCATGTAGAGTACCATGCCTTTGCCGGCCTCTTCAACCATTTTCATGGAGTGGTGAAGTTGTGCTCCACAGTCGCATTTGCACGAGCCGAAAATATCGCCCGTAGCACAGGAAGAGTGTACGCGTACCAGGACATCTTCTTCCGCCTGCCAGTTCCCTTTTTTAAGTACTAAATGGGTGTTGCTGTTGGTAAGCTGTGTATAGGCAATCAATTGAAAAGTGCCCCATTCGGTGGGCAAAGTTACCTCCTGTTCTTTTCTAATCAGTTTTTCATGCTGTACCCGATAGGCAATCAAATCCTGAATGGAAATTATCTTAATGTTGTGTTGTGTTGCAATTTCCATAAGCTGGGGCAAGCGAGCCATAGTGCCGTCCGGGTTGATAACTTCGATTAGGGCTCCGGCAGGATAGCAGCCTGCCAGTCGGGCTAAATCAACCGTAGCTTCCGTGTGGCCTGCACGTACCAATACTCCGCCGTTTCTGGCACGCAACGGATTGATATGTCCCGGCCGCCCCAAATCGGCGGGTTTGAGGCTGGGATCGGCCAGCGCTTTGATAGTGGAAGCTCGATCGAACATGGAAACACCTGTGGTACATCCATTTCCAAGTAAATCAACCGTAACGGTAAAGGGCGTTTCATGCAGCGAGGTGTTATTATTGACCTGCATATCCAAATCTAATTCTTTACAACGCTCCTCCGTAATGGGGGTACAGAGCACGCCACGTCCGTAGCTCAACATAAAATTTACCTTTTCGGGAGTGATATGTTCTGCTGCAATGATAAAATCACCTTCATTTTCACGATCTTCGTCATCTACGACAATCAGGAATTTGCCGTTTTTAAAATCTTCCAGAGCCTCCTTTATGTTATAAAAGGGATTGTTCATGCTATTTTTCAAATCTTAATTCTTTAATTTGCCATCTGGCCGATGGAGTTCCGTTGCTATTGTGGTACCGCATGGCAATTCTGAAATTGCTGCCGCTAATTAATGATGCGTCAATAGTGACAGCATCCGAGAAGTCATTTGTAGATGCGATATTAGCCGGCAAAAGCGTCCACTCTGCCTCGTTGAACCCACTGCTGGAGGCTGTGGTGGAATAATAAATCCGATAAAAATCCTGTAACCCCGCCTCGCCGCTCATTCTGCAATTGAGTATCATGGATACACCACTGCGGTCGTTTTGGGTAATAGCAGGTGAAATTAGCCAGTCGTCGCAAACAGTGCTGCCATTGGTGTGATATACAAATTGCTGACCATCTTGCGTAGCATATTTCCATAAAGTGGGGCTGCTGCCCGGCTCTGAACGCCATCCGCCTGAGGTTAAGCTGTTGGCGTCGAAAGTAAAAGATTGCAATATTTGTGTCGCATGGGGTGTTTCGCCGAAACACACATCATCTTTGGTACGCAGCATCAACTGCCAGGTATTGCTTGATCCGGAGGCATAAACGGTTAGAATCCCGTAGATTGTACCGGTTCCGGCTGGCACTGACATGCTTCTGAATTTGGCATAGTTGGAGGTTCGTACTTTCATGGAAGCGCTATTGATAAGAAGAGTTCTGTTGGTAATCAGGTCATTGCTGGCAAAGGGCAATCCCACATCAGCAGGATCAAAAGCGCAATTTTCTATTTTCACCAGTTTGCAGACATTGGAAATATCCAATTCCGTAGCGCCTTTGATAACCACCGGTTCAGGTAGATTGTTGGTATTGGGCAGCCCGTCTTTGTGGATATATTTGTTGAGAAACAGCTGGTTGATGCGGCCTACTCCCCCTTGATATTCCCATCCTATTTGCGGTAAATCGTGGTAGTTGCCTACTACCAAACCGCGGCAGTCAATATAAACCACCTGTCCTGCAGGATAGTCATTGTAAAGGCCGGTACGGTCAATTTCTATTTCGATGCCGCCGGTTTCATCCTGTACTACCATGGATTTGTAGTAATTGCCGCCTTCATCGCTGCTCACAACAACAGCCTTTACAATAAATGGCTCGTTGTATCGGCAAATGGAGTCCACGCCGGAAGCACTTACTCGCATCGCCTTAATGTCGGCAATAGTTTTATTGGCGGCTGGTCCTGTATATTTCGGCACCGCAAACTCAGGGTCATTATAATGCTTTTCGCACGAAGAAAACAAGAGTATCAAGCAGTAGCCTATTCCTGTTAAAATGTTCCTTTTCATTTTTGTTGCGTTAAATTTATAAGATAATTAAATTTATAAGGTTCATGTTTTGCTTGTTTACAGGCTTGCAACTTCCCCCGAAACTGTAATCCCGTTAATGTACCATGTGGAGGTTTGACTGTCGGCATATTTAAATATTAATCTGTAACGAGAAGACATATTGCTTGGTAATGAAATAGTTACGGTTCCTTCATTAGAAGGGTAGGAGGGAATAGTGAGTTCATGCAAATCAGCCTCATTAATTGTACCACCAAATGCAGTAGTATAGTACAATTTCATGCCTGCAGCATTGCCCAAATTATCTGGAATGCGATGTGAAAGCGTTAAGGTCATGTTAGGCACAGCATCTATATCCGGTGAAATCAGATAGCTGCAACTTCCGGTATGGCCGTAAATAACAAAGCCATGATACATGCTGTTGGAGAAATATTGCCACGAGTCGCTGCCTGTAGCGGTGATTTGCTGCCAGCCGTTATCAAACGGATTTTGCGAGAAATCTACCGTGAGAATATCTGCTCTGCTTACAAAGCCTTGCAAGTCTTTGAGTGTTCTGATTGTTAATTGATTTGTGTTGTTATAACGGGTTAAAATGCCATATACTGCACCGCTGCCTTCCGGCAAAATGGAGGAAGCAAAAGTGGCATAATTGCTGGTTCTTACTTCTACACTGCCGCCACCGGCAATATTGAGCGTGCGGCTGGTTGCAGCTGTGCTTTCCGAGAAATTGGCCCCCCCCCCCATGGCAAACGAAGCCGCCTCAATTTTAACCAGACAGTTGTAATATTCGGATTTGATTTGAGTAGCAGCAGTAATTACAACCGGAGCAGGCTCATGCTGTGGAGCCCCGTCACGGAAAATATATTCGCTCTCTCTGTTGGGCGTAATAGCTGCCATGGCACCGAAATTTGAGCCATTCACAGCGCCGGCATCCCACCAGCCCAACTGATGCAATTTGCGGTAATCGCCCAGCACAAGGCCATCACATTTCACATAAATACGCTTGCCTACAGAGTATTTATGAAATAGTGCCGTGTTTCCTATCTTAATTTGAATGCCGCCGGTGCTGTCTTGAATAGTGAGAAATTTATAACAGTTTCCCGCTTCGTCGCTCGAAGTAACAATCCCCGAAATAACCGTACCTGCAGGAATAGAGTCATAAGAGTCTAATGCCCCGACTTCGTGGTAGGTCAACAATTGGGCAATCGTGCAATTCGCCTTTGGTCCGTTGTAGGTCATAACAGGGGCTACATCCTGATCGCAAGCGGCAAATAACCATATTGCAACTGCTGCTAATAATAATGGCTTAATGCTGTGGTATTTCATATTTTTGATTTTTATTGTACAGTTAAAATAGATGACATATTACGTTTTCTGCTGTTTTTAATTAAATGAAAAAGATAATCCCAAATAGAACGTAGTGCCTAAAGCATAGTAGTATTTGTTTTGAAACTTATTGACATTCATTTCATTATAGTCGAAACGATATTGTTCCCAGGCGGTAGTTGTCAAATTTTTGTTATTCAATATATTGGTTACACTTGCATTGAAGCCGATGGTGTAACGCTTAATGCGCCACGATTTGCTAACGGAAGCATCCAGTGTAAATTCACCTTTCGGGCTGAGCACGGTTTGGTCGGCAATCAGATGATAGAGTTCGGAGTTTACGTCTAATGTACCGCGTGCGTTACTGGTGCGCCTTTCAGGATTAAGGTCGCAATAGATTTTGTTGAAATAGTTGGCATTTATATTGACATACCAATAGTTATGATTGAACTTCAATCCCAATGTAACAGCAGCTTGCGGCGTTCCCGATACATGGTAGTTTTTCCAGTAAACGGTCTGTTCCACATCAGGAATATCGTAACCATTTTCGGCGTTAATCACTACTTTCGGGCGGCTTGCATAACGATAGTCGCCATAATTGCCGGCTACTACAATGGCAAACATGGAGCCGATTTTAAATTCTGCGCCGGCTTCTACCCCTGCATGGCGTTGATCGATGCCGCTCATGGAGTAGTTTACCATGCTGGCATAATCGTCATGATAAAAACTGATAAGTTTGGTAATGTCTTTAATATAGGCGTAATAACCGGTAATGCGCAGTTGCACTTTCGGATATTTCATGATATATGACAGTTCGCCCGACAGCGCTTTTTCGGGTTTCAGGTTAGATACGTAAGTATTTCGGATGCGCGGTGCTAAGAAAGCGTTGAGGATACCGGGAGCAGATTGGGTAATGGCTCCATTGAGTGTTAAATAGTTGCGACCTGTAATTTTGTAAGTTACACCCAATTTTGCGGCGGCGTCCAAAAAAGTTTTCACATCAGATTTCCCTTTTGATTCGTTAGCAAAACGCCCGTTGCGCATCTTCCCCTCGCGCCAGTATTCGGTGCCACCCACTTCAGCGCCTGCATGGAAGTCCACCTTGTTGTAAGTAAAAGTGAACATAGCCCACAATCTCTGCTTATAAATGTAGTAGTTATAATTGTAGCCAAAAATGTCGCCCTCACTTAACTGTTTATCTTTTTCATCCAAATTATTGTAGATGATATTAGCATCTTCCGGAAAATCACCCTCTGAATATTTATCCACATCCAGCCAATAGGTGCCTCCAAGTAAATCGTTGATGGTTTTGTAGTTGCGCTGTTTCATTCCTCTAATATCCACCCCGGCAGCCAATTTAATATGATCAGTTAGGGTGGCCACAATATTGGACGAACCACCTATTAGAATATGGTCAATCACCCTGTTTTCCACCATATATTGTGCCTGCTTGCCCTGTTGTGTGGCCAATTGATTTACTTTATACATATTGTCCCAGTCAATCTGACGCACATCAGCATTATTGAGCCATTGGTCGCGGGTATAGGCAGCCATGGCACGTCCCTGTTCCGTGGTGGTATCCTGATAGCTTGGCAAGTAACGATAGTAATCAGGGCGAGGGTCGGGCACATCAAACCAATTAAGTGAAGTGGTACTGTTTTTTCCGAAAGTAGAGGTTATGGTGGTGGTAATCAAAAACTTATTGCTTTTTGGAGTATAATAGTGGCTAAGCATAATTACCGGCTCATGCGTGGAACGCATGCGTGCATTGCGCTTTTTCCCTTGATACCATCCCCAATTAGGATTATAGTAATGGTCGTCGAGCATGTCGTAAACCTCTGATACAGAATTGCCTTGCATGCCGCGTACCGTTGGAGCAGCAAAAGCAGTGAGGGTAAGAGCATGTTCCTTATTAAACTGTTTTTCGGCCGAAACGAAATAGCTATAGCCGTCATAGGAAGTCCCATCCACGTAAGTAAGCGCATTGCCGAAGCGAGCAGAAACCGAGGCGGCAAAAGCCCACCCGTTTTTGAGCAAACCGGTAGATCCGGTAAACATCAGACGGTTGTTATACGACCGATTGGAGAGCGAGTAAGTGGCACGAATTTGCTGACGGTAAGAAGAGGCGCGCATAATGTAGTTAGTTGCTCCGCCGATGTCACCAAAGGTAAAATTAACGGCATTCAGCCCGAAAATTGTTTCGGGATAGAGAACTACGTGATTTAAACCACCCCATTGCGAATAGTTGGCACGGCCAGTAACCAAATTATTCATCAGGAATCCGTTCATGCTGATCTCTTCATATTTATTATCCAATCCTCTGTTTTTAAAATAGGCAATACTGAAAGCGTATGAACTGTTGCCTGCATATACATCGCGTGAAGAATGCAATAAACCTGGCACATAATTAGAGGAGCCGCTTTCATCCGATTCGCGCTCATCTTGCGCCTCTTGGATACTATTAATCACAATGGCATCTACTTCGGTCGCTACATTTCGACCGGTATCAGTAGTGTCTTTTATGTCAGGGGTAACTTGCGAAACTGCTATGTTATAAATAGTTAAGCATATAAATATTAATAATATTTCTTTTTTCATTCCCTTTAGTTTTGATAGTTATTTACGGCGACAAAAATAAAAAAAAAATCGGATTATTATGTTACATGCTTTTGCGAATCAAAAATTTCGTGTATCTTTGCAATGTTTTACAATTCTAACTATTAAGTTGATGTACAAGCGATTATTTATGATGAATAGGGTGGTCTTTTTTATGCTGTTCCTGATTGGGCTGTTAAATATTAGTGTTTATGCTCAAAAAGGGTACAAAACTGCTGTGGTAGCATTCTATAATCTGGAAAATCTTTATGATACGGAAGATGATCCTTTAATTGATGACGAAGAGTTTTTGCCCAATGGAGTTAATCAGTGGAGGGAAGAACGCTACCAGCACAAGCTAATGCATTTGAGCGAAGTGATTGATGCAATGGCAAAAGAAAAAGGTTGCCCCATAGTGATAGGCACTTCGGAAATTGAAAACGAAAAAGTGATGCTTGATTTGGCCAGTACTGAAACGCTTAAACCATATCATTTTGGCGTAGTACACCACGATTCGCCCGACAGAAGAGGGGTAGATGTGGCTTTTCTCTACAACAAAGACAGGTTTAGAGTGTTAGCCCAAAGGGCGTTTCGAGTTAAGTATCCTCAAGATACCTCTTTCCGCACTCGAGACCAGCTACTGATGAGCGGTATTGTAGATAATATGGATACACTGCATCTTATTGTTAATCACTGGCCATCCAAAAGAGGAGGCGAAAAGCGAAGTATGCCTCTGCGAATGGCTGCTGCCGACCTCACACGTCATATTGTAGATTCTTTACTGGCGGCAAATGCTAACGCTAAAATTATAGTTTTGGGCGATTTAAACGATAATCCGGATGCAAAAAGTATTACCGAAAAATTACGCGGCAAGGGAAAAATCAAAAATTTGCTTCCCGGCGATCTTTTTAACCCCATGTGGCAAATGTACAGAGATGGCCTTGCTTCCTATTATTATCATGATATGCCCGAAATGATTGACAATATTATTGTATCGCAAGGCTTGTTACAGCCCGATAGTGGCGTTTATCATTATAGCAGTGCACATGTGTTCCGCAAAAACTTTATGATTACACAAACAGGTTCATTTGCCGGTTATCCATTCCGTACTTACGCTGGCGGCAGTTATGCAGGCGGTTATAGCGACCATTTTCCCGTATATGTTATATTGAATAGGTGAAAATTCTTAATTATCCGCTATTTTTTGTATTTTTGCCGCCGTTAAATATTGTAAACCAAAAATAATGAAAAGAGATAATCAAATTTTTGACTTAATAGAACAGGAACGCAGGCGTCAAACCAGCGGAATTGAGCTTATTGCTTCTGAGAACTTTGTAAGCGAACAAGTTATGGAAGCGATGGGGTCAGTACTTACTAATAAGTATGCAGAAGGCTATCCGAATAAACGCTATTACGGAGGCTGTCAGATAGTGGACCAAACCGAACAGTTGGCCATTGAGCGCGTAAAAACTCTCTTTAATGCCGAATGGGCTAATGTACAACCGCACTCCGGTGCACAAGCTAATATGGCCGTATTGATGTCGTGCCTGAAACCGGGCGATGTTTTTATGGGGTTGGATTTGTCGCATGGCGGACACTTGTCGCATGGTTCTCCAGTCAATTCGTCCGGCATTCTTTATCATGCTGTGGCTTATGCCGTGGAGGAAGAGACCGGCATTATCAACTATGACAGGATGGAAGAGGTGGCTTTGCGCGAACGTCCCAAATTGATTATCGGTGGTGCATCGGCCTACTCCCGTGACTGGGACTGGAAACGCATGAGGGCTATTGCGGATAAAATCGGCGCTATCCTTATGGGCGACATCTCGCATCCGGCAGGTCTGATAGCCCGCAAACTGCTCAACGATCCCATGCCTTATTGCCATATTGTAACCACTACTACCCACAAAACTTTGCGCGGCCCACGTGGCGGACTTATCATGATGGGCAAAGATTTTGTAAATCCTTGGGGTTTAACTACGCCTAAAGGAGAACCTAAAATGATGTCCCAAATTTTGGATAGTGCCGTATTTCCCGGCATTCAGGGAGGACCACTCGAACATGTGATTGCCGCTAAAGCTGTGGCTTTTGGCGAATGCCTTTCCGACAACTATTTAGCCTATATTAAGCAGGTGCAGCTCAATGCGCAGTCCATGTGCCAGGCATTTCTGAAACGAGGCTATAAAGTTATCAGCGATGGAACAGATAATCACTTGATGTTGATTGACTTGCGTACTAAATTTCCCGATATTACCGGCAAATTAGCAGAAAATACCTTAGTAAAAGCCGACATTACGATAAACAAGAATATGGTTCCTTTCGATAGTCGTACCCCGTTTAGTACATCAGGTATCAGAGTGGGCACGCCGGCTATCACTTCACGCGGTTTGAAAGAGCATGAAATGGATGACATCGTAGCCCTTATTGATGAAGTTATCAGTAATATAGAAGATAACACCGTAATCGAAAAAGTAGCCGGAAAAGTGAACGAAATGATGAGTTTCCGTCCGCTTAATGCCTGGTAGCCGTTACTTGTGTTAATTGAAATCAGGATAAAATGTAATTTGTAACATTAGTATTGTATATTCAATGTATAATTAAAATGGTGAAAAACAACAAGTTAGTGGTTCCATTTTTAAAATGGGCTGGTGGAAAAAGGCAACTTATTCCGTCAATTGTTGTTCATTTGCCTAAAAACATCAGGGAATACAATTACATAGAGCCTTTTGTTGGAGGAGGTGCTATTTTATTTTATTTACAACCACATAATGCAATAATAAACGATCTAAACAAAGAATTGATAAATGTATATGAGGTTATTAAGAATAACTTAAATGAATTAATTCTTGATCTAAAAAATCACAAAAACGAATCCGATTACTTTTATAAAATCCGTGCTTTAGATAGAAATGATGATTTTGAGAATTTAAATTCGGTTCAGCGAGCTTCAAGAATTATTTTTTTAAACAAGACTTGTTTTAATGGACTTTATCGTGTTAATAATGCAGGAGAGTTCAATGCTCCATTTGGACGATATAAAAATCCAAATATAGTGAATGAGCCGACTCTAAAAGCAGTGCATAGATATCTAAATACAAACAATATACAAATTTCAAGTAAAGATTATTCTGAAGTACTGAAAAAACTCGACAAGAAATCTTTTGTATATTTAGATCCACCATATCACCCAATATCCGAAAATTCAAATTTTACCGGATATGTACAAGGAGGGTGGAATATTTTCGATCAAGTTGATTTAAAGACCGCCTGCGATGAATTAAATAAAAATGGAATAAAGTTCTTGTTATCAAATTCTTCTTCTGAATTAATTAAAGATTTGTATAAGGATTATAAGATATTCATCGTAAAAGCTAATAGGGCCATTAATTCTAACGGTGCAGATCGAGGAGAAGTCGATGAAGTTTTAATAAGAAATTATGAGTAAGTCAAGAAATGATTTAGCGTGGAAAGAAATTTTTGACAAGTATAAGGTTTTAGACGAGATTTTGGAAGTTGGTCATATTGAAATTTCTGCGACAAAAATAAATGAATTTCGAGAGGCGCGACTAATGACGAAATTTGATCACAAATCTCAACTTCCTAAATTGTTTGCAGATAATAATTTATCAATACTTCCGACTTCGAGAGGCGGATATATAATAGGAACTTTTGAAACATTTTGCGATTTTAACTCAGATGATATCAAGGTTTCGCCAATTGAATTTCCTGCATTCTTAGAAAGCCTTGACTACAAAAATATAACAAGCGAAGCAACTGCAATTAACTGTGCTTTTGTATCAAAAATCTTGCACAATTTCACAAATGAAGAAAATTTATTTCCAACCGTTAGCGGACGCATGAGTTCTTCTTCATTTGATTTTGATATAAACACAGCTAAAGGTCTATTTAGAATAAATGTTGCTAATTCTCAAATTGAAATTGATGGTGGTTATGAGGGAGATAATTCATTAACTCTGATTGAAGCCAAAAATTATATTTCAGATGATTTTCTTGTAAGACAGCTTTATTACCCTTTTAAACTTTGGAATGAAAAAATAAACAAAAAAATTCGTCCTGTTTTTCTAACATATACTAATGGTGTTTTTCATTTGCGAGAATATGAGTTTGCTAATATAGAGCATTACAACTCTCTTGTGTTAGTAAAATACAAAAAATACGCAATTCAAGAAGTAACGTTTAATCTTGAAATTTTAGCTGGAATTATAGATAAAGTACAAATAGTCAAAGAACCTGAAATCCCTTTTCCACAAGCAGATAGTTTTGAAAGAGTTGTCAATCTTTGTGAACTTTTAAATCAAAAAGAATTTCTTTCTAAAGAAGAAATAACTCAAAATTATGATTTTGATTCAAGGCAAACTGATTATTATTCCAATGCTGGAAAATATTTAGAGCTAATTGAAGTTGGAAGAGACCCGATTACTCTACAAACAGGTTGCTTTTTGACTTCAAAAGGAAAACAAATATTTAATTTGAATTTTGATGATAGACAAAAAGAATTCGTAAAACTGATTATATCCCATTCTGCTTTTAGGAATACATTAAAACTTTCTCTTGAGAACGGAGAACTCCCTAATAAAGAAACCATAATTGATATAATGAAACGTTCTAATTTATATAATGTCAATTCAGATTCAACATATTTTAGACGCGCTTCTACAATTACAGGTTGGATTAATTGGATTCTAAGCCAAGTAGAAGAATAAACTCCAAGTCCACGCTACGTTAGGCGTAATTACGAATAAGCGCGCAGTATCTCCAATCTACATATAACGTCTCTTGCGGTTAATGTTATAAAGGATAGATCCCAATGTCAGTATTGCCACAACGCATAGCATAATGAATATGGCGATGCTGTTGTCGTTTGTTAAGAAAGCGATAATAGAAAAAAGCACCGTTCCTACCAGCACATAGACAAACGTGAGCCAATTGAGATAAGCCATTACGTCCCCAATTTTGCGCCCCAAGTCATTTTGTTGCACCAACACAAGCGAAGGTACTTGTAAAAAGCCGCCAGAGAAAGCAATAACAAAGATAGCGGCCGCAAACGATATGACGGAAAGATGCCCGAAAATCACAACCAACAGTGCCACGATAATCCCCGATACTCCGAAAGCAGCTATTTTTAAATGGTTGGTTTTGCTGATCACCTTTCCGGCGGCAAGGCATCCCGAAATAACTCCTATGGCTGCCATGGCGGTAACAATGCCCGTTACAGTATTGCTGCATTGCAATGCTGTTTTACAATGCAGTACCAAATTCATCTGTAACACCCCACCCAGCAGCCAAAATATAGCATAGTAAATCATCGCCTGATGAAGTAGAGGATAGGGTTTGATAATGCGGTGCGTATCGTTAATAAATCGAATGAGATTGGAAGTACTGTTGAGGCTGTCATCAATAGTAGCCTCTCTGACTTTAAGAAAACGGACAGCCAGATAGCCTAAACAGCCTACCAATATGAGAATGGGAAACATAAGGGCAAACGCATAGTGGTCGGAAACCCACGAAGCCGTTACTGTCCCCAACAGAATACCGGCAAAGGCCATTGCCTCAATCATGCCGCTGCCAAATGAAAGCTGCTCCTCACCGCCAATATCCTTAATGAGGCTATACTTGGCCGGCGAATAGAGGCAACTCAGTATCCCCATAAAAAGCACGGCCAACAATCCGAGTACGATATTTTGACACCAAAAACCGGCTACTGCCAGCAAAAGCACAGGAATTTCCAGTAATTTCATAATGGAAAATACCTTTTGCTTATGATATTTGACTGTAATTTTGCCGGCTAAAGGCGATAAAATCAGATAGGGAAGCACCAAAGCACCCGAAATAGCAGCTATGAGCTGCGATTGCGATAACCAGGAAGGTAAATCCCATGTAACTGCCACGAAAATAAGCAGATACTTCAAAAAATTATCGTTAAAAATTCCCAGAAAATTGGCGCCAAACAGTAAAAACCAATTGCTTTTTCGTACCTTCATTATCCCTGATTTACTCTATAATTTAT
>JAISAD010000175.1 GCA_031266895.1 Bacteroidales bacterium | reverse complement strand
TTGAGCGTGCAGATGCATAACCTGACCGATTTCGACAATCATGTGCATCCTTATACCGATATTGAGGTCAGCTATTCATGGGAAGTGTATGATGAGGATGGACGCTTGCAGTTTGTATCGCAGGAGCCTGAACCGAAAATTGAGTTTACGCAGCAGGGTAATTATCATATATTGTTGATTGCCACTACCAGTACGGGCTGTATCGATTCTCTAATGAAGCCTGACTATATCCATAGCGTATTGCAGCCGCATGTCGAATTTATAGCTATTCCCGAAACGGCATTCCTCTCCGACAGCGGCATCTATTTCCTCAATTTTGCAGATACCACCATCCTGGCCGACGAAAATACAGTATGGTACTGGGATTTCGGAGACGGCACCATAGACTCTTCAAGCTATTCGCCCACGCACCATTATGATGAGTGGGGAGATTATGAAGTGGTCTTTTATGTGAGCAACGGGCTGGGGTGCAACGACCGGATTGCACATCTCGTCAGCATAGAGGCAGATCTGATGTTTCCGAATGTCATCACGCCAAACGGTGACGGATTAAACGATGTATTTGCTATCGAAAATTTGAATACCCGCATTAATTCCGATGACCCTTCACAGTTTCGCACCAATTTGCTGGCCATCTTTAATCGCTGGGGCAAAAAGGTATATGAAGCCGAAAACTACGACACTTATGTAAAAGACGGAGATATTACAGTAGGACACAAGGCTTTCGGCGGCGAAAACTGCCCGGACGGCACTTACTACTACACTTTCTACTACAAGGGAAAACTGCAATCCGTTAATGTAAATGGAACTCTAATGATTTTAAGAGAAGCTCAGAAATCAAAATAACAGTTGTATTTTTGCATCGAAAATTAAAATGCAATCTCACTGAATCATTTTGCTCATGAGTAGTTATAAAAACAGAATAGCCATTGCTTACGATTTTGACGGCACTTTGGCTCCCGGCAACATGCAGGAACATAACTTTATTCCCGACCTGAATATGGATAAGGCCGATTTTTGGCATGAAGCCAACCAAATGGCCGGGACTAATGATATGGATGAAGTGCTGGCTTACATGTATCTGATGCTGGAAAAGGCCAAAGCAAAAAATATTCCTATTAAAGAGAAAACCTTTGTAGATTACGGGAAAACAATTGCCCTTTTCAATGGATTGGATGAGTACTTTGAGCGTATTAATCGCTATGTAGAAAACAGGGGCTTTCAATTGGAGCATCACATTATTTCGTCAGGATTGCGCGAATTTATTAAAGGCACCTCCATTGCCTGTCACTTCCGCAATATTTTTGCTTCCGGCTTTTTATACGATGCACAGGGAGTGGCTTGCTGGCCGGCACTGGCAGTAAACTACACCAATAAAACGCAGTTTCTGTTTCGCATCAATAAGGGCATCAGCAACTCGTATGACAATACTTTGATCAACAAGGTAGTGCCTGAAAATAAAAAACCGGTTCCCTTTTCTAACATCATCTATCTGGGCGATGGAGAAACAGATGTTCCGGCCATGAAAATGGTAAAACTCTATGGCGGCACTACCATTGCGGTATATAATCCCAGCCCTGTGCGCCTTGCTGGCAAAGTGCGCCCCTCTAAAACCCTCTGCAGAGGTATTGTAGAGGCCGGGCGTGCCGACTATCTGGCCCCTGCCGACTATTCCGAAACGGGCGAACTCTATCGCCACCTCTGTTTTGCCATTGATAAAATAGTGGCCGAACAGTCGCTTAATCTTTTAAAGGATAAGCAATTGGAAGAATAAAAATTTTAGAGAGAAAATTATTAACAATACGGTGTTAGTAAAAAAGAGATAAACAGAAAAAGAAAGAAAGTATAGTTTCTATCTTTGCATTTTAGGTTAAAAATAATTCTTCAGCTATTTAACCAATTGATAATCAATAAAACAAATAAAAGATGAACAGTCTGTTTTTATTACAAGCAGCCGCTGCAGTAAACGATACGGTTGCTACGCAGTCAGCAGCCCCATCCACTGAAAAATTAAGCATCATGCAACTCATTTTCGATCCAAGCAGTGTCTGGATTATGGTGCCGCTTATGATTATGCTGGCTATTGCGCTCTACATTTTTGTCGAAAAATGGCTCACCTTAAACAAAGCCGCGCGCGAAGAGGCCAATTTTATGAATAATATACGCGATTTTATTCACAATGGTAAAGTGGACTCGGCTATTGCGCTCTGCAAAGGCAATCCTACGCCGCTCGCCCGCATGATTGAGAAAGGGCTGGGACGCATCGGCAAACCGCTCAACGACATCTCTTCCGCTATCGAAAATGTAGGCAAACTGGAAGTGCAGCGTCTCGAAAAAAGAGTATCGCTGCTGGCAACCATTGCCGGAGCGTCGCCCATGCTTGGCTTCTTAGGCACGGTAGTAGGCATGGTCATTGCGTTTCATACCATGTCTTCTAATCCTAATAATTTAAATATAAACGATTTGGCATCTGGGATTTACACCGCCATGATTACCACGGTAGGCGGTCTCATTGTAGGGATTATCGCTTACGTTTTCTATAACATTCTGGTAGCTAAAATTTCGCAGGTAGTTTATGTACTGGAGGCCAAAACGACCGAATTTATGGATCTGTTGCATGAACCGGTTTAATCATCCGGTTATCAATTATTAACGATAAAAAGAATTTTCATTATGGCTATACAGTTGCAAAATAAGCGAAGTGCGGATTTCAGCACTTCATCCATGGCAGACTTGGTATTTTTGCTACTCATCTTTTTTATGATCACCTCCACGCTGGTAGCGCCTAATGCCATCAATCTGCTGTTGCCGAAAAGCAATTCAGGGAAGCAGTTAGCATCAAGAAATATACAAGTTTATGTAGATTCGCTAAAAAACTATTACGTCAATCCCGAAAGCAATAAAAGCACACCGGTAGCCTACGAAGCATTGCTGCCACTGTTGCAGGAAGCAGCCGCCAAAGACAATTCCGAACAAAAGGCCATTATTTTACGCGCCGATAAGAGTGTACCGGTGGAAAATGTGGTCGCTTTGATGGATGTGCTGAATGAGCTGAATGAGGGAATGCCTGACAATGGAAAATATAAAATTGTACTGGCCACGGAACCAAAGTAAGTTACAAACAGGAATAGCAAATTAAACAGGAATGGCTGACGAACAGAAAAATAAGATAATTTCAGCATCTGTCACTGCAATGGTGATGGCAGCGCTGTTATTGATCTGCCTCTTTTGCGGGCTTACCTGGGAAGTTCCTCCTCCACAACCCAAACATGCGCTGCTTATAGAGCTTTCTACTATGGGTGGCGGCGGCGGCGGCGGCATGGAATCTGCTAATAATACTCGTACGCGTCGTGGCGGGGAGCAGATAGCTACACAAGAGTGGGAAGACTCTCCCGCAGTAAACAGCAATCCGAATGCTACCCGTCGTCGTCAGGCAAATGCCACTCCGGAACCCCAGCCTGATCCTAATGCCGTTTACAGGCCGGGCAGAGGTGGCGGTTCGGGCGGTGGCAGCGGTACTGGAACAGGTAGTGGCTCAGGCAGCGGTATCGGACCGGGTAGCGGCAGCGGTTCGGGCGGCGGTATTGGCTATGGCACGGGAAGCAGAGGCTATACCTACATGCCCGACTTGACCGTAAAGGAGCATGGTGAAGTTTACGTGGAAGTACGCATTACGGCCGATGGAACAGTGAGCGAAGCGCGTGTGATAACCAACGCCAGATATCCAACCACAATAACCAGCTACACCATTCAGCAACAATGTGTTGAAAAGGCTAAAACAGCCAAATACAAACCCGGCAAAGAAGAGTTGCGCATTATTGTCTTTAAATGAGATACGTCGACATTCTGAATCATATATTTACTGCCTATCCGATGTATCACAAGGCAGGCGTTTCTGCTTATAAGGAAGGATTGGAAAACATTGAGACGCTGGCAAATATAACAGGACATCCCGAAAAAAAATTTCGTTCAATACATATAGCCGGTACTAATGGCAAAGGCTCTACAGCGCACTTTATCGCCTCATGGTTTCAGGAATTGGGTTACAAAACAGGACTCTATACTTCGCCACACCTTATTGATTTCAGAGAGCGTATCCGCATTAACGGAGAGATGATTGCGGAAGCAGATGTAGTGCGCTTTTTTGAGCGTTTTCAAGAACAGCTTACGCATATTGAACCCTCTTTCTTCGAAATAACCACCATATTGGCTTTCGACTATTTTGCTCAGCAGCAAGTAGATGTAGCAATTGTGGAAGTAGGCTTGGGCGGCAGGCTGGATGCCACCAATATTGTGATGCCGGAGTTGTCTGTAATTACCAGTATTTCGTTAGACCATACCCAATTGCTGGGACAAGCCATTGCCCAAATTGCAGCCGAAAAGGGAGGCATCATCAAGCCCGGTGTGCCGGTAGTGATTGGGGAATATCAATCGGAAACGCTACCGGTGTTTCAGGCGCTTGCGCACAAGCAAAAAACGAAACTCTGGCTGGCGGAAGAGCGGTATGCAGCGCGAAAACACAAAAGCGCAAAAACCCAAAAAGACGAAGGAATACAGGATGATACTGTTGATGTTTTCAGAAATAATATTTTGTTATACAGCAATATAAAAATCCCCTTGCAGGGAGATTATCAATTAAAAAATGTGGTTACTTTTTTGCAGGCAGTGGAAATTTTGACGCCTGTTTTCAATCCAAAGCAAAACGATGTAACACAGGCGGCTATAGAAAACATGGTGCACAACACCCATCTTTCGGGGCGCTGGCAGCAGTTGGCCACTTCGCCGCTTACAATTTGCGATGTGGGGCACAATGTGGGCGGCCTCGCTTTAACCATGCGGCAATTATTGACCATACCCCACCGACAGCTTCATTTTGTAGTCGGTTTTGTTAATGATAAGGATATAGCGCACATCCTTAACTTGCTGCCTCGCGAAGCGTATTATTACCTCTGTTGTGCCAACATAGAGCGGGCATTGCCGCTCCCGCAACTTGCCGGCCATTTTGCTGCAGCTGCGCTAAGGCATGCCATCTACAACAGTGTAACCGAAGCCTTTAACGCCGCTCAAGCAGCAGCCCAATCCGATGACCTTATTTTTATCGGGGGGAGCTGCTTTGTAGTAGGAGAAGTACTGTGATAAAAATTCCGGGTAAAATGCAATAAAAATGAATTTCCATTTTATTTCGTATTTTTGCCAATATTCTATTTTTTCATTTACTAAATGATTAAGAGCGCTATAAAAATGATGAATTTTACACCGGACATAGAGTATCAGCCACAGATGGCTATCAGGCAATATCAAGAGTGCGAGTTAATTAAAATGCTGGATTATCTTAAAATTTATTCCAAATTTTACCGCAGGCTTTTCCAAAAAGAGAAAATTAACCTTGACAAAATTACAGCCTTGACGGATTTACAGCATATTCCCGTTACCACAAAAGAGGATTTGCAACAGTTTAATGAAGATTTTTTTTGCGTGGAACGGTCAAAAATCGTGGATTATATCACCACTTCGGGCACACTGAGCGATCCGACTACTTTCGCTATGACCGACCGCGATCTCTCCCGACTGGCCTATAATGAGGCGCTTTCGTTTACCTGCGCTGGTGCCCGCAAGGGGGACATTTTTCAGCTGATGACCACTATCGACAAGCGATTTATGGCCGGATTGGCCTATTTTCTCGGCATTCGCATGATGGGTTGCGGTATTGTTCGTGTGGGAAACGGCATTCCCGAATTGCAATGGGACAGCATTAAACGCATTTCGCCCAACACCATGATTTGCGTCCCTTCATTCATCCTTAAAATTATTAAATATGCAGAAGAACACGGCATTGACTACCACCGGTCAAACATCAGAAAGGCAGTCTGCATTGGTGAAAATCTGCGCAATGAGAATTTTGAACTTAATCTGCTCGGCCAAAAAATCAAGGAAAAATGGGATATTGAACTCTACTCTACTTACGCCTCTACCGAAATGAGTACCACCTTTTGCGAATGCAAGGCGGGAAAAGGCGGGCATCATCATCCGGAACTTATTATTTGTGAGTTGCTTGACTCTAATGACAATCCGGTAGAAGAGGGGGGCTGCGGCGAACTGACCATTACTACGCTGGGCGTTGAAGGAATGCCGCTATTACGTTTTAAGACCGGCGATATGGTACGTTTTCATTACGAGCCCTGCTCTTGCGGACGAACCACCATGCGCATCAGCCCTATTATCGGACGAAAAAATCAAATGCTTAAATTTAAGGGAACTACCCTTTATCCTGCCTCTATTTTTGATGTGCTCAACCATGTAGATTATGTGGAAAACTACTACGTGGAGGTTACTTCTAACGAAATCGGGACAGACAATATAACCGTTTTTATTGGTTGTAAAGAGTGTACAGAAGAGACACAGGAGAAAATTATTAAGGATATGAAAGATAAATTCAGAGCTAAATTGCGCGTATCGCCTGATATTCAGTTTAAAGCCATTGAAGCGATTAGGCAAATTACGCTGCCTGAAATAAAACGAAAACCGGTGAAGTTTTTTGATAAGCGAAAGTGAAATTATGATTATTAAGAATATCCTGTTCAATATTTATAGAAAAGAGGCCATCTTGAAAATAAGACGGCCTCTTCTATTAGCAAAAATGCAGAGATTATGAATTACTCCTGTTTTCTTATGGAATAAACACCTTGTAAACATTATTGAATGTCTTGCCTTGCAGAGTTACCATCACAATGGAAGTTTTTAATGGCAACGGCAATGTTAAATCACCGGAACTTTTTACAACATATTCCTGAATTAAAACTCCATTGAGTTGATATACGTACACCTTTTCTATTAATGCCTGGCTTTTATTGCTGATATGCAATTTTTGATTTTCTGCAGATACATTTATAGTCGGATTGCTCGAATATTCATAAATATTATCGACAACCGTAGTAAAACTTCCTGATATCCAAACACTCGTAGTATCTTCGCAAATACTTTGTATCTGATATTGATATGTGGTTTCGACATCAAGGCCATTTAAAATAATTTGAGGATCCGACAGTAAACTGCTATTTTCCCATTCGGCGTCCGCCTCTTTTTTGTAAGCAAAATTGTAGCTGTCGCTTTCAGCCGTCCAACTGATTTGTGCCGAAAAAGCATTATTCAGCGGCTGCAGCTCTACATTGATGTTTGAGGGCGGTAAACACTCATCAACCACTACCGGCGTGTATGTGCCCAGCGATCCATCTATATTAATGCGTTGCAAATAGAGCGGAATATTCTCCAGCCCCCCCCCCCGGCCATCTTGCCATAAAGTGAGCCAGTATTCTCCACCGACAAATGGGGTGGATTGCAAGCCTGTTCTGTAACAAGGCGTTGTAGTAAAGTTAATATGCTCTTCTTCCCACACATAATTGCCATCGGCATCCAACAGAGAGATGTAGCTGTTAGTAGTAGAATAGGGCGATAACTGTTTCATATAAAAATGCGCTACCTGCCCGTCGTCGGTAGCTTGTATTGATTCATACCCAATGCCTTCGTTTGTTCCGCCCGTATTGTCAGCAATCTGAATGCCACCTGCTACCCACGCTTCTACTCCCTGTATCGAGTATTTCTGTACCATAGTGCGTTGATAGGATTGGTTAGCATTATTTTCTTCCCATGTTACAAAGAAATCTCTGGCCGGACTAACCGAAATTTTGGGTCTGAATGATCGATAAATAGCATGATTGCCCACTCTGACAGGGGCATTGTCAGTGAATCCGAGAGTGCCGTCGGTTTTCAGGTGAGCCACATAAGCATCTTCGCGGTTAGAGACAACATGAGCATCATACCAGCCTACCATCATACCGCCGTTTTTATCGGAAACCACATCGAATACGGATTGCAGAGCAGGTATCGTATATCCATCCGTATAAATAGTAACAGGACCCCATACTAATTGACAGTCGGCATCAAATTTCTTAGCTTTCAGCCACGAATATCTTGCTATCGGATTGCCATACACGTTTCTTTCCGAATAGAGCAGAATAAAACAGCCATCGTCGCTGGGCACTAAATAGGGATACATGCAAGGCTTATTATCGTCCATTTGTGTTTGCTCCGTCCACAACAATTGTCCTGCAGGTGAAACACATTGCATTCCAATACTGCCATTCGAATTGCGCGCCCATGCAAAAACGAGATTCCCGTTAGTCAATTGCACCATGTTGAGGTTTGTTCCGCCATAATTAGCACCGGTAGAAAGCGGAATACCATCGTCTCCCCAAAGCATAGCGCCGGCAGGTGACACTTTATACAGCGTAAAGCGCATGTCGTTAGACCCTTCTCCTCCATTGCGCAGGTCGGATGCGCCAATAATGGCATTTCCCTCACTGTCCACAAAGAGAAAGTTGTTGACCATAGTAAATGAAAGGCTCGTTTCGTCACTGACTAAAAGTCCCGGATCGTCAAAAACCTTAACCCCTTCCTCATCCAAAATCTGCAAATAGTAGCCTATTGAAGCAGCGGAGGAGGTGGGACGATTAAAAGCAATGTAGGTACACTGCTTGCCTGCCGTGACAATAAGATTGTCGAAAATGGTGAAATTGGTGGGTGTAATTTGATTATTTACCGCAGGATCGCTTTCCCACTGCGCCATAGCGGCCACGCCAATAAACGTGAAAATCAAGAAAAAAAAACAGTTTTTCATAGTTTTTAAGTTTTAGTGAATAACAACTGATTTGAGGTGCAAATGTACAAAAAAACTTAATACATGCAATTATCTTGTTATTAAAAACAAAAAAGTCATTCGAAAATTCTCATAAAAAGCAAGATGCATTTTTTATATGCATCTAAAAAAATTGCTATTTTTGCAAACGAAATGTGACTATATAATATATAGCATTATATCAGGGATTACAAAAACATAAACAGTATGAAAATAGCATTAATTGGCGCTACCGGTCTCGTGGGTGGCATTATGATGAAAGTTTTGGAAGAGCGCGGTTTTCAGCAGGCGATTTTTTTACCTTGTGCTTCGGCTAAATCGGTAGGAAAAACCATCACTTTTGGCGATAAAAATCATACCATTATCTCGGTGGAAGAGGCTATTGCACAAGCTCCTGATTTTGCTATTTTTTCCGCAGGCAGCAAACCCTCGCTACGCTATGCGCCGCTCTTTGCTGCACAGGGCACTGTGGTTATTGACAACTCTTCGGCGTGGCGCATGCAGTCGCACATTCCTTTGATTGTGCCCGAAATTAACGGCGACGTGCTTGCTCCCGGCGATAAAATTATTGCCAATCCCAATTGTTCTACTATTCAAATGGTTATGGCATTAGCACCACTGCATAAAGTTTATAAAATCAAACGGTTAGTGATTTCAACTTACCAGTCTGTCAGCGGAACAGGCATGAAAGCTGTTGAGCAACTGATGGCCGAACGCAGCGGGCGCAATGAACAGCTTTGCGAACAGGCCTATCCCCATCCCATTGATTTGAATGTGTTGCCTCATGGAGGCACTTTTGAAGCCAACGGTTATACTACTGAAGAGATAAAATTAGTGAATGAAACTCGGAAAATACTACGAGACAATAATATACAAATAACTGCTACCGTAGTGCGCGTGCCTGTTACAGGAGGGCATTCCGAAGCGGTAAATGTAGAGTTTGTTTACGATTTTGACCTCAATGAAGTGCGTCGGTTACTGCAAACCATGCCGGGCGTAGTGGTTATTGACAGCCCTGATCAAAATGAATATCCCATGCCGCTTTATGCTAAGGATAAAGATGAAGTTTTTGTGGGACGCATTCGCCGAGACGAATCACAAGCCAATAGCCTCAACCTCTGGATTGTAGCCGATAATCTTCGCAAGGGAGCAGCTACTAATGCAATACAAATTGCCCAATGGATTATGGCAAAAGGGTGGGTAATATAAATTCAGCAAATCCTTACTTTTCGCTTCCAGCGCCGGTGACTCCAGAGCCAGTATTCCGGTTTTTGACGGATTGTTTTTTCTAGCAATTGCACATATTTTTCAATAATTTCTCCATAGGCAGTACCTTGAGGATTTTCTGTAATTAATTCCATATCAATATGATAGTATCCTGTTTTATCTTTGATTACCTGATAATAAAACACCGGCAAGTCATATTTTTTGGCAAAATATTCAGCCCCATAAATCAGCCCTGAAGGCTGGTGCAGAAACCATGTCTTATAACTCTTGTCAATATTGTTGGGCGACTGGTCACCTAACATCATGTAGGCAGCCGGAATATGCTGACTTTCATAATGTTGAAATGTATCGCGCACTGTATCGGCAAAGACTACCTCCGTGCCATAACGCGTACGGGCGCGATTAATTAGCAACTCAAACACCTTGTTGCTGTTGGCCTTTCCTATTCCAATTCCATGATGCAGAAATTGCTCTTCCAAACTCAGTACCATCCATTCCCAATTGTTGTAGTGACTTGACATTAAAATAACGCTTTTCCCCTGCTCAAAATAGTAATTTACCAGCTCGGCATTGCGACAATAGTAGCGGTTGCACAGCATTTTGCGGCTCATTGTGAGCATTTTTAACATCTCGGCAGCCAGCTGCGCCAAGTGGTGATAGTATCGCCGCTGTATTCTCCGTAATTCCTGCTTGCTTTTTTCGGGAAAAGATTTTGTTAAATTATTGATTATTACTTTTTTACGGTATCCGACAAGATAATTGGCCACTAAATAGAAGAGATATGCCAATCCATAAAGCACCCGCATTGGCAAGAGCGATAAGGGATAAAGCAGCAAGTAAAACAATAATTTGGTTGGCATTATTTGTTCTTGACTATATCATTTAAAAACTGTTTTTGACATCTATCTGTATCTTTAATTCACAGCTACAAAAGTACAAAAAATTAATCAACTACTCATTTTTATCTGATATTTCCACAAAGGAAAAGGCTGCTTAAAAAATAAGCAGCCTTTTCCTTTAAATAACTTATCCTCGTAGCGGGGACAGGATTCGAACCTATGACCTCCGGGTTATGAGCCCGACGAGCTACCACTGCTCTACCCCGCACTGTCAATTTTAGACTGCAAAAGTACAGAAAAAAACGTTCAAATTAATTTCCTGCTTAAGGATTTTTAAGACAAAAATATAATTAATTAAATTTCATAGGATTACAAATGCTTTTTGAGACAGTTTTTTCCTTATTTAAAAGGAAAAGGCAAGAAAAGACAATTAAACAGGCAATAATATTTGACGAAATTCCGTTATCTTTGCGTAAATTTTAGAATTATGAAGCTAAAAAACATACTGTTGTTGATTTTATCGCTATTTTCAAGTTTTATTTATGCTCAAGTGGATGAAGAGGAAGATTTTGAATTGCCTGAAGACACCCTTACCTTACAACTAGAATCGTGCGGTTGCCCTAAAATTGATTCTATCGTTGATTTTGCTCTGACCAAGCGTTACAGTCGCTATAAATATGGTAATGCCGGTCCTAACTATTTTGACTGTTCAGGACTGATGTATTATGCTTTTAAACATTTCGGCATTACACTCAATCGCAGTTCGCGCGACCAATACCTGATGGGTAAGAAAGTGCCTAATTCCAAAATCCAAAAAGGGGATCTTGTTTTTTTTAGACGAGGAAAAGGCGTGGGACATGTGGGTTTGGTGATACAGACCCATCCGGATGGATCGTATAAGTTTTTTCACGCCTCAAATGCCAAAAATGGCATCCGTATTGACGAATCGACACGTGCCGGCTATTTAAATACTTTTGTAGGGGCAAAGCGTATTGTGGATTGCGCGACCAATGCCATTTTTCAACTTTCGCCCGAAGATTCCATCCTAACCAGCAGCGAATTAACAGTTGATTCTGCAGTGCTTTATGCGACCCATGCGCCTGCTGCCACTCAAATTGCTGCTCAACCAGCCACTGCAACAGCTCAATTGACCGTTGCTCCCAAACAATCGGCCAAACCTAAAATGATAATCTATACTACCCGTTCTGGCGATACATTGTATTCGCTTGCTCGCAAGCATCATACCACAGTGGATAAAATCATGAAATTAAACAAATTACACTCAAGTAATTTGCAAATTGGCCAGCGATTGAAGATTGAACGGCAATAAAAACATTACCGACTTACTGCTATTTTTCCTGAATAAATATGTTTGCTATCGGCTACGCGATATAAATATAAGCCTGCCGGCAAGTGGGATATATTAAGTGTTTTTTGCTGTGCAACAGGTTGTGTCATAAGTGCTTTCCCCCGCAAATCATAGAGGGTAAAAAGCGCTTCGGGTATTGTGGCCGGCAACAAAACAGTAATTTGATCCTGTGCCGGATTGGGATAAACCTTTATGGGCATCATAGTTGCTGTATGGGGAATAGCATACGGGGTAAAATCCTGTCCGTAAGGAGTTATGCCACGATTGAAAGCAGTACGTACACTGTCGGCTATCGGTCCAAGAAACGTAAAAACAGTGTCTTCACCCGAAGGGAAAACGGTAGTCAGAGCAAAATCAAACTCTTCCATAGCGCCAGCAGGAAAAGAAAAAGGTCCTGTTGAAGACAAGCCAAGTCTATCTGCCGGAGCATTGCTTGACGTCCTCTCTGTCCAGCCCTCGTTACCATAGCTCAATACATTGGGATCAATGCCGTTTGTCCCCCAATGACAGGGGTCGCTCAAGCCGGGAAACATAAAATTACATTCGGGGCCAATGCCGCCGTTAGCAGTATGAGCATTACCGCCATACTTCATTTTGGTGCTGTCTCTCCACAATCCTTGCAACAAATTGTAATAATCAATAGGAATATTGGGACCACCTGTAACGGAATTATTATTATTAAAGTAGAAAAATTTAGTCATGCCCATTCGTTCATTATCTATAATGCCGTCCCCAAAATTCATTCCGTTATAGCCGTACTGATCGGCGGGATAACCACTATTGAAATACCGGCTGCAATAATCGGTCGCAGCAGTTATCGAATCTAAGGAAAAAGCGGGATTATCCCTGCCGTCTGCTTCCAATCTTGCACCTCCCAGAATAATTACTGTCTGTATAGGAGGATTAATCCCATACACATAGTCACTGTCTATGCCGTTGTAACCATAGTAAAATCCCTTTTGCACATGGCAACCGATATAATCATCATTGGGATAACCTAAATCAATATCAGTAAATAAGCCCACATAGCAATCTTGCAACGGTACATTGGAACGATTGTATATTTTATAGTTGATAAACAGCGTATTGTTAAATATATCATTTTGCGGAGTATCAAAAGCGTAAAACATGGCGTGCATTTCCAAACCTCCGGAGAGGGCGTGCGATTCGGTATGATCTCGATAATCATTAAAGATGTAAAAAGCGGTTCTGTCGCCCTTAATAAGCGGATAATCGCCCATACGGGGGTTGTAAAGCCCATCATTATCGGCATCTTTAAAGGGGGCTAAATAAAAAGCCTGACCTATCGTAGTGTCGCCATGTGCCGGCCACTCCCAAAAAGAGTCGGGAATAGCGCTGCTACCCGATTGCAAAAAGGCTTCAATGTCGCTTCTGTTTACCACATAAAAGCGGTCGTATTCGGCAGCGTGTACGGCCGTCACATTCATATCGGCTGCTACGGGGCCTGTTTGATAATCATTTCCTATTTGTCCGTGCCTCATGGCTGCCAAATGGAGCTGATCATCGGGATCAAAGCCTCCAATCCATAAAGCATGGGTAAAGATGGTATTTTTCCCCGATCCTTTCGGCACTTCATAGTGGGCGGCAGTATCAAAAAAGTGAATGCCGGAAGTTTTAAGTAGAGCACTAATGTTGTTTACATCCATGACATACGAGCCGGATGTTTGAGTAAAGCCCGACAAAAGCAGGCTAACCGTTAAAATTAAAATAAAAGATAATTGCTTCATAAGAATTGTTCTTAAATTGATCATTAAAATTGCATTTGCAAAAATACACAAAATCACAATACAACCATAAACAAATTTTATTCAATCAATTCTTTTTTGTAATGCTGTGAAACAATGCAACTACACTGTGCAGTAACTTATAGCTTAGTTGCTGCACAGTAGCGGCTGATCTATAATTTTCCTTATATTATTTTATCCCCAATTTCAGTTTAACCTTGGAGGCTATATCTTCTCCGGTTTCGTAGTAGGTAAGTGTTGAAGTATCAAAAATGTAGGTAAAATTTTCGGCCTTAGCCACCTCTTTAATGGCTCCAAGCAATTTATCCTGAAACGGTTTTAATAACTCTAACTGTTTGTTTTGCAAATCTATTTGCATTGATTGTGAATATTGTTGCAACCGCTCATACATAGAGCGCAACTCATCTTCCTTGATTTTCATCACAGCCGCCGAAACATTCTGCATCCGTTGATAAGCATCCGTTTTTTCCTGAAACTCTTTATACATTCCCTCGCCTATTGCCTGGAGTTCGGCCTGGTAGGTTTGCAAAACCTTTTCAGCGGTATCCACACCCGGCATCAGTTTAATCATGTCGCCATAATTGACATGCCCGAATTTAGCCTTATTTTGAGCGAACATTGCTGCTGGTAAAAGCAGTAACAGTGCCACAATCCATGTTATTTTCTTCATCGTTCTTCTCGCTTGAATTGTAAAAATCTCTCTTATTATTTCATGCCCAATTTTTTCCTTATCAACGTAGTAATATCTTCTCCACCATCGGAATAGAGCAAAATTTGGGTGTCAAAAATGTAGTTATACTGTCCTTCTTTGGCTACATCGTTAATTGCCTTTTGCAACTTGTCTTGAAACGGTTTCAGCAATTCAAACTGTTTTTCTTCAATATCTTCCTGTGCACTGCTTTGAAATTCCATAATTCGAGATTGCAGGTCGGTAAGCTCTTTTTCTCTCAATTGACGCACGGTGCTGGTCATTGTGCCGGCATCTTTATCAAATTTATCTTTCTTGGTCTGAAATTCGTTAACCATGCCCTGGTATATGTTTTCAAGTTCTTTTTGAAAATCGGCCATTTTAATTTGAACAGAATCAATACCGGGCATTGCTTTCAAAATTTCGCCTGAATTGATATGACCATATTTTTGCGCATACAGTGATGAGAAAGAGCAGGCTATGATAGCTGCCGACAGAATTAAAAATTTTTTCATTTCTAAATAAAGATTTGATTTTTAAGTATTTATATTAAGTTATTATTCGTTGCCGGTGGGAGCTGATATGCCCAATTTTTGCATAACCTGATCGTTAATGTCCCATTTGGGATCGGCGTACACGATAGTCATGGAACCGGCTACATCGAAAACGAAAGCGTAGCCGCGCTCTTTGGCATATTCGTCAATGGCGGTAAAGACGCGATCCTGGATAGGTTTCACCAGCTCTTCGCGTTTTTTGAAGAGGTCGCCATCCTTTCCAAAACGTCTTTTTTGTAAGTCTTTAGCTTCGTTTTCGGCTTTAATAATAGCCTCTTCACGACTCTTTTTAATTTTATCGGGCAGTGTGATTGACTCTACCTGATATTTTTTATACATGGAATCAATTTTGGCAAATTTTGCCTCAATCTCTTTTTGCCAAACAGTAGCAATGCGGTCTAATTCTGCCTGTGCTTCCGTATAGTCGGGCATGTTGGACAGGATATATTCCGAATCAATGTAAGCATATTTTTGGCCAAAAACCGGTAACAGAAACAGTGTCAGAATAGCGGTTAATAAGATGTGTCTTTTCATTTTTTATCGTTTTTTCGGTTAAACAATTATTTATAACGCAGTTGCCTGCGAATTATTATACAGTCATAATCTTTTTTGACTGCATTCTGTTTAAAAAGTTAAAAATCAAATTTTTATCCAACTTTTTAAGGGATGCAAAGATACAATATTTTTTTATAGCATTAAAAATCTGTCTGTCACGAGATTATATCCTCTTTTCTTAGCCAAAAGCCTGTTGCCTGTCTTCTTGTTTCGGGGAGTTCCAGCAAGTAATTCCGCGTTAATTTTTCTTTTTTTCTTCTTTCCTATTCTTCTTATATAATTGATAGCTATTATAGAGATTTTGCCAAACCACATAGATGGCAGGCAATACGGAACTGAGTGGAAAGAGGTAGGTTTGGGCTATCCAAATGGCTAATACTGTGTTTTTCTGACCTAAAGCCTGTCCGCCAGCCACCACATCATGGTAGCGTCGCCCGATATATCTTCCCAAGGCAAACTGTATGACACAGAGTATAACGGCAGAGATGGCCATGACGATAAGGGTGTGCATGTTGCCGGTTTGAGTGAAAATATAGTTGATGGTGCGCCCCACTACTACAATTAATGCAATAGCCCACAGGTAGAAAGTTATATCGCCACAGCGTCGAACAATAAAACTATTAATTTTCGGCAAGGTAACCCGCAACAAAATCGCCAACAGGAATGGCACAAACAACAGGGGAGCCATTTTTCTCATAATTAATAAGAAAGAGTGCCAAAAATCATGATCTTGATGAATTCCTATAAAAGAAAAATATAAAGGCGCCACCAGTGCGATAATGAGATTGCAAAGCAGATTGTAAGTAGCCATAGTGGCAAGGTTGGCCCCCAGCATTACCGCAACTACCACAGCAGCGGTAGCAGTAGGGGTCAGTATTGTAACCAATATGCCTTGTGCTATGATTTCATTAAATGGCCGGATAAGCAGATAGCAGAGCAGGCTGCCGGCCACTTGAAACAGCAACAGCCACAGATGAAATGCAGAGATGTGCATGCTTTTTAAATCCACATTGGTATAGGTAAAAAAGAGCATTATAGCAATAAGATAAGGCACAACAGCATTCATTTGTGCAAAAAAATGGTGAAAGAAGAGCCCTAAAACAATGGCGACAGGCAACACATAACTTCTGTATTTTTGCATTTCGCTAAGAATGTTGAACGTTTTATAAAGTGAAATTGCAAAAATACTACAAACTTTTGTATTTTTGCAGACAAAAAAAAGAACTATGTATTTCATTGATACACACACACATTGCTGTACAGAATATTATCCCAAAGAATTAGACCGTGTCATTAATGATGCCATAAAGGCCAATGTTATCAAGATGATTGTCCCCTGTGTAAATGCCAGCAGCGTGCCCGATATTGCGGATGCTACAACTCGTTATTCTGCCAATCTTTTCGGAATGATAGGACTGCATCCTTCTGATGTGAATGAACATTACCAAGAGGAATTGGCAGAACTAAAAAAACATCTGCATGATACACATATTATCGGCGTGGGTGAAATTGGCATGGATTTGTATCACGATCGTACTTTTTTGGAAGAACAGCGCGATGCCTTTTTAATGCAACTCCATTGGGCAAAAGCATACAACTTGCCCCTTTCCATTCACATTCGAGATGCCTACGAGGAGGCTTTTGCTGTTTTAAAACATTTTGAAAATCAGGGATTAACAGGTGTTTTGCATTGCTTTTCAGGTGGTATTCAAGAAGCCAAATGGGCAGTCAATTTCGGATTCTATCTAGGGATAGGCGGCGTAGTTACGTTTAAAAACAGTAAGTTGAAAGAGATTGTGAAAACAATAGGATTGTCGCATATCGTTTTAGAAACAGATGCCCCTTTTTTAGCGCCTGTGCCATTTCGCGGACAACCCAATGAAAGTGCATATATACCGCTTATTGCCAATTATTTGTCAGATCTTTTTAACGTTTCTACGGAAGAAATAGCACGTATCACTACCGAAAACGCCGAGCGCATATTCAAAATTTAGCATGCCGGTTAGCCGTTTTTTTTTATCTTTGCAAAAATTTTTTGACTATGTTTAATGTCCCTATTTTGTTAATTCTTTACAATAGAGTAAATGAAACCCATAATCTTTTTCAGGTGCTGCGCAAAATAGCGCCCGAAAAGCTCTATGTAGCTGCTGACGGAGCAGATACCGCAGCCGACAAACTTGACTACAACAACTGTTTAAAAGCACGTTGTGTCATTATGCCGGAATGGAAATGCGAATTGCACACTAACTTTAAGGATGAACATTTGGGAAAAAATGACATGATTTATCAGGCTATTCAATGGTTTTTCGATAATGAACCGGAAGGCATTATTCTTTTTGATGATATAATGCCACACCCCGATTTTTTTCCGTATTGCAAAGAGTTGCTGAATCGCTATAGAGACCAAAAGGAGGTGATGCACATCGGCGCTAATTATTTTAATAAAAAAGAACAGCGGAGATTTTGGCGTAAGCAAAAAAAAGCAAAAAGCAACGAACCCTCTTATTTTTTTTCGGCCTATTCAAGTGTTTGGGGGTTTGCTACATGGAAAGATCGATGGAAGAATTTTACCAATAAAATGACCGAATTGGAGGGTATTAATTTTAATAAACTGCTGAATAACTATATGGATAAAGCCAAAGAACGGCTCTTTTGGTTACATCGATACAATATTTTAAGTAAACATAAATTGCAAAGTTTTGATAATCAGTATAATTTTCATATTTGGTATAAAAAGGGATTAGTTATTACGCCACATGTCAATTTGGCTGCCAATACCGGTTTTCAAAACCAGCGTCGCCGTATTCGCCGATTGCACCGCAAGACATTTCCTATTATGCCATTAATTCATCCTACTGATATTCAACAAAATAAAAAGGCAGATCACTACCTTTTCAAACGCATTTACAAACGGGTTTATTTAAAGCTGTTTGTAGCTTGGTTTAACAGCAAAATTATCGGCAAAGAGGTGATAGATGTGTAAGGGACACTGTCAAATCTCTATAAATCAAAAGCAATCCCCAGTACCACTGGCACAACTTCTGCACCACGACCTTTGCGAAAGAAATCCAACAGACCATAGCGGACATAAATACCGACAGGATGAAACCCGATACCCAATTTGGCATCTATGGCGAGCGGCAGTATATTTAAGCCTCGCCCGAATTTAAGATTAAAGCGAGTGCTGCCCGATTTTACCACTGCTTTCGATTGCATGAAAAAATTGATATGCGCTTCAACACCGCATTGAATGTAGAATAATTTGCGCTTCGATATCTTTTTTTGCCATTCAAACATCAACGGAATATTTATGTATGCGCAGCTAATCATGCTATGCTTAAATTCAGGAAGATTATGTTCGAAAATTTGAACAGTTTTCTTGTCAATGCGGATAAAAAAACTGTTGGGCTCAGCGTTATACTGCATGCCGCCAATCCCCAGGCCGGCAAAAAAGAGCCAGCGATATTTTTTACTTAGTGGAATGCTCAAAGAACCCAGGCTGAAAGCCAATTCCCACGAATTCAGTTTAAGTTCGGCGCCTTGTGTTGTCCCTATATTTGACAAAGTGCGCGGGGCGAGATTGGCAAAACCGAAGGCAACATTATGCGTATGCGGATAAAGATGTGTGTGCCGATACGTTTTGCTTTGATAAAATTTGCTGAACGAAAAATTGATGGAGGGATTTGTATTGTAAGGTTCATCAAAATTACCTTCAAATAACAGTGTTTCAGCTGATTCCAATTGCAGAACAAGCGTGTCTGATTTCATGGCAAGCGTATCGCTTTGTGCCTTTAAAACAATCCCTAGAAGAATCATAATAGATGTAATAACTAGCCTTTTCATTTTATCTTTGATTTATTTTAAAAATACTTGATTTGTAAATTGCAGTTTTCGAATCATTTCAACAGTTCCACCAACTCTTCCGGCGTTAGTCGTCCTTCAATATAGAGCAGCGTAACTTTATTTTTCTTTCCCACCTTGAAAATCAGGTAGCGATTCATAGCGGGATCGACAGTTTTAAGTCGATAGTAGCCTGATACCACTAAACCGTCTGCAGTGGCTTCTTTCAGCTTTTTTGCATCCTGTTTATCCTGTTCTATGCACCGTCTGATTTCAGGCAATGCCAGTGTCCCGTCTTCAAAAATGATGCTTTTAAACTGCTTGATGCGGTATTCGGCCATCAACTCTTCCGAAACTTCGAGTAAAGTTACCTTTTTTTGCTTGCTGTATTTTTCAAATATTTGAAATACAGCAGGATTAGCTTGTGCCAGCAACGATTGTCCTCCTCCGCAACACAACAGGGTAATGGAGAACAACAGCGCGATTGAAACTTTTCTTTCTATCTTTTTTGCTTTCATAATTGATAATTTTATGGTTCAATATCCAAAGTTTGAAACTCCGACAACATGTCATTCATATCAATTTTTACATTGTCCAAAGATTGCTCAAAATTGTGCATAATTAAAGTCTTATCCGTATATTTTTGCCCGTCAATCATCACATAATTTGCAGTCGGCGATTCATGAAAAAGGGCAAAAAAACCGATGATTAGTGCAGCGGCAAATCCGCTTGCAATGCTCATGATTTTCAATCTTGAGGTAAAGCGATTCTTTTTTGCTGTTTCCGGCAGACAAGTAATCGGCTGAGGCATTTCATGCAAATCAGACAATGCAACAAATAGAGGCTTGTAAATCAATAAATTATCAGAGATTTGCGCCTGTTGAAAATAGTGCCGCAATTGTGCCTCTTCGGCGGTAGTTGTAAGCCCTTCGAAGTAGTTTTCTATTAGCAGCGCTATTTTTTGGTTATCAATATATTTTCTTTTATTATTCATCATTTATATGGTTGTAAAAAAGTTCTTTAATCTTTTTTCTGGCTCTGCTGAGATTCATTCTTATTGATTCAACAGACGATTGTGTAATTTGCGCAATCTCTTTAATTTCATAATCCTCCAAGTCTTTCATGGTAATAATAAGCCGTTGCAAATTAGGAAGTTGTTGTATGGCATTGATTAATCGTTCCCGATTTTCGCGTGCCTCCAGCAGTTGCTGTGCATTAGGTTCATTGCTTTGTCGATTACACCGTTCAATAGCTTCATGCTGGGGCGTTGACTTGCGATAACGATCAATGATGAGATTTCTCAAAGTACGCATAGCTACTGCTTCCAGATTTTGGTATTGAGACCATTGCTCTTGTGCATACCATAACCGCAACAGGCTCTCTTGAACCAAATCTTCGGCTTCTTCCTTGCAAGGGAGTTGTTGCACAGCTACACCCAGCAATTTAGCTCGAATGGTTTTTACTTTCGTCTCAAATTCATCAATTTTCATCATTTATAGAGACGAATTTTTTTTAGAAATGTAACATTGATTTTTGTTTGGTACTAACATAGCAAAAAGCAGAGTAACCCGTTTATTACTCTGCTTTTTACTATTAACAATTAATCATTAATATTTTATCTCGTCGCTTTTCATCTCTTCGGCAGTGATTTTCTTTTTATCAATGGCTCTCCATGCAAAAAAGATATAGGCCAGCACAAACGGAATAAGAAGTGATACAACAGACATGGTTTTTAGCGTGAAGAGACTGGAACAGCTGTTTTGCAACGTTAGCGAAGATTGCAAATCGGCGGTTGAAGGGTAGTAGGCCGTATTGTTGTAGCCTGCCAGCAGTAAAAGCGCCAAAACAGTGAGCACAGTGCCCGCACCGGCAAGCCAAATTCCCCTATTGAATTTGAGCTTAAACAGTGTGAGAATAATGCCCGATAATACTCCGCCTACACCTGCCAAAAAGAGGATGAGCACGGCCGGCATTGCCAGGAAATTGTGCAAATACTTATGCGATTCCATAAAGACCTCTTTCGTGTCGGGATTGACGGCAAAACCCTCACCCAGCAATACTCTGCCTAAGAAAGCAAGGAAGAATATAAGGAAGGGTATGGTGTTATACCATAAATGCTTACGACATTTGCGATTGAAACCCTCATCCGCGATATTGTTAATGTAATAAAGAATGCCCAAAATGCGAGCCAGGAAAAATACGGCCAGTCCAAGCACGTAGTTCCACCAGTTGCTGGCGGGCTGACTGCCGGCACCGTACAGCTCTTCGAGACCATGCCACGGGGATTGCCACTGACTGATAACCGGATTGGCGAGGTCGGCAATGTTGGCTTTGTTGATAATGAAACCCGAACCGGTAAAGAATGTGGCCACTGCCGCTCCTAAAAGCACAGGACCTACAATGCCGTTGATAAACAGAAAAGTGCTGTAGGTTTTATGTCCCAGCAAATTACCGGCTTTTGTCCTAAATTCATAGCTCACCGCTTGCAGTACAAAACTGAACAGAATAATCATCCATAGCCAGTAGGCACCGCCAAAACTGGTACTGTAAAACAGGGGAAATGAGGCAAAAAATGCGCCGCCAAACGTTACCAGCGTGGTAAAGGTGAATTCCCATTTGCGACCGGTAGAGTTTATCATCATGGTGCGCTCGACCTCAGTTTTGCCCAATGAGAAGATAAGTGAATTGCCCCCTTGTACAAAGAGCAAAAACACTAACAGTCCCCCAAGCAGGGAAACCAAAAACCACCAATAGTTTTGAAAAAATATGTAGCTTTCCATTATATTTAAATTTTAAGTGTTTATGATTGTTTTGTTACTAAGTTAGGACCTTTCTTGATGGCTTTTAGCATAATGCCGATTTCGGCAATCAGCATAATGGTGAAGAGCGCCAAAAAGATAAAAAAAGTGGTTTGCACCGAGTTTACAGACAGTTTGGATATGGCTGCATTTACCGGCATTAAGTCCTGAATAGCCCACGGCTGGCGGCCACATTCGGCCACTACCCAGCCTGCCATGCCTGCGATATAGCCGAATGGAATAGAGAGCAGCGCAACCCATTGTATCCATTTTATATTTTCCAATTTTTTACGGAAAACTAAAATGAGCATCACCACAAAGAAAAGGATAAAATAGCCGCCTAAAATGACCATTATCCTGAAAGCGTAAAAGTTGAGTTGCACATTAGGCACCAAATCTTTCACATCTTTAATATAGGCATACCCAAAATAGGGCATATTTTCCTTTAATACATTGTTATACATTGTCATAAGTTCCTGATCGTTATTTTCTTTAGCCATGCGATAGCTATTCCAGGCCTCGTGTGCAATCTTTCCTCGTACCATTTTCTCCTCGGCCGAAAGCGCTGTAGTCCCGTCCAGTAACGGGTAGCCGCCGTCGATAATGTTGTTGATACCGGGTACGTAGCCATTCAGGTCGCGAGTAGCAAGAAATGACAGCAGTTTGGGAATTTTAATATCCCAAATCATTCCCTCCTGGTCATCGCCGACCACCTTATTGGGATTGGGAATGCCGATAG
>JAISAD010000165.1 GCA_031266895.1 Bacteroidales bacterium | reverse complement strand
GGAGTTTTATTCTCCGAGCATGGAGTTTTATTCTTCGAGCATTTAATTCAATACAAAAAGAGCCGCTTTCGGTGCTCTGTACATCGCAAACGACTCTTTGAAGGTTAAATTTGAAATTTTAAGAAACAATTTCGGATTCCGAATCAGTTTCGCCGGCGCTTTTACGTTTTCCGCCAGGGAAGCGCTTTCCGAGTTCCTCATACACCGCCTTCGCGCCGGGGATGTCCTGACGGGCAGCTATCTTTACGGAGCTGTAGAACACCAGCGCTGCCTGGTAGGCTTCGCTTCCGGCCACCATGGTGGTGTCGTCCAGATTTTCGTAAAGCTGCTGCGAAGCAAGGAGCACTGACCAAAGGTTGTGCGCGTCGGCAAAATCGACGTCGAAGTCTGCCATATTGAGGTATGGCGGAACGAGGTTGAGATTTTGCGCGGCAAACTCGTGGGCTTTCTCCACAAAGCTAAGGGTTTTCTCGCCCATTTTTGCCATTGAACGTCTTTCTGCGGGCGTGAGCATGCCGAATACGGGTATTTTCCTCGTGCACTACGCCCTCGAATGTCGCTAACACGTCGTACCCTAAAATAGCTTTCGTCCAGTTCTACTTTGCTGTTTTCAAAGAGGCTTTCCGCTTCGCAGAGTTCGGCAAGGCACTCGCAAAAGGCATCGTAAAATCTGTTCACCGTTTGGCAAAAAATGCCCGTCAGTTTCGCCTTTTAGCTTCAATATCAAGGCTAAAAAGACGAATAATATTCCTTGTTTTACGCTCAGAAATGTGCGTAACTTTTATGTATTTATTTCTCATTGTCCAATAACAATTTACAAAGATAATATCTTTCTAAAGTTGCCTTGAACCTATTTTTAATAATAGCATCACCATGGGACCTGTAGAAATTCAAGAATAGTCAATTAATTTTAGACAAGATAATGATGGGGAAGAACGGTGGACACATGCTTACATAGAACAATATATTTTACTTTATGATAAATTTGTACATTTAAATACAAACTCATATCAGGATAAATCATCTTTTTCATTTTCTTTCATACGTATTACGTCAAATACAAAATCATTTTAAAGAGCACAAATTATGAGAACTATTTATACTTTAAAATGGACAAGTACTAATTCCAAATGTAGCCACAGTAAATGAAGGAGTGGTAGTTGCCAAAAGGAAGGTACTACAAATATTATTGTATCTATTGGTGCTAATATTTTTACTTTCTGTCTTCTCAGTTTCCCAACAAATCATTCTTAATGATAGTCGTTTTAAAGATTTTTCAGCAACGGGAAATGGAGTAACATTCAAGATGATAGCAGTAGAAGCAGGGACTTTTATGATGAGGCTTCCAGGGGTTTTTGAACCAAATTCACGTTTTCATTCAACACAGTAAAAATTTTTATCTATCTTTGCAATTTAAAATCATCATAATAAACGAATATGAAAAACAACTTATTTTTTGTAGTTATTTTACTGATTATAACACTATTCTCTCACACTGCTCAAGCTCAATGGACTGGTGATGGTACGGAAGCAAATCCCTATCAAATTCAAACTACAGCAGATTTATTAATGTTATCTGATTTTGTGGCAAATGATCCCAATATTTCATCAACAATTGCCTTAAAAAACAGCTACGGAAAGTATTGGAAATTGATGAATAATATTGACATGAGTGTGATTTCAGAATATATTCCAATTGGGAATTGGGATACTTATGCTCAAAGCTTCTGCTATTTTTTTGCAGGAACTCTTGATGGAAATCATAAACAAATTACGTTTTTATCTATTAATCATACAGACAGGGCAACAATAGGTCTGTTTGGCTATGCAAAAGGGGCCACTCTTACAGATATTATATTAAAAAATGTTCAACTTTCATACACTAAAACAGTATTTAGTACCCAAATAGGTTCTTTAATAGGCATTGCCGATTCCTGTAAGATTAGTAATTGTCATGTATCGGAAGGAACGATTACTACCACAGGGAATGCAAACTATGGTTACGGGACAGGCGGGTTAATAGGAAGTTGTCTAAATACGATAATTAAAAATTGTTCTTATTCGGGCACTTTGAATATGAGCAAAGGCAATCCGACCATTGGTGGATTAATAGGGCAATGCAAGAAAGACACTGTTGAAAATTGTTATAGCATAGGAGAAATATTTTCATCGGCAGGAGCAATAATGGGTGGGTTGATAGGACGTTTGGAAAATAGAAGTTTTTTAAACAATAGTTATTTTAGAGGCTTTTTATCCGGAGGAGATCTCGTTGGAGGATTGGTTGGCGACATGTCTGCGAATTTGCATTCAATCATAAATAATTGTTACACTCAAGTTACTCGTCCCACACCCTGCACCGGTAATGAGCAAGGGTTATTGGTTGGATCGCTTTTCTCCCATGATACGGTCACCAACTGTTATTACACAAATATGTATAATTGCCCCGATATAGGCCAGAATGTGGAAGATTTTCAAACCACTTTTAGTAAAACGATAGAAGATTTTTTGGATTCTACCATTGTTGCTTTCCCCAGTGTTTCAGGGAATAGTTTAAACTACGGACAGTCCGAGCCTCTATCATGGCAAAAAGATTTTGAAGAACCTGTTAATGAGGGTTTTCCTATTCTTTTTTGGCAAACTCCATCTTTGTATGGGATCAATATTTTCGATGCTTCTCATGTAAAAAAGACGGAAGCAACACTGAGTGGTAGTGCTATTTCTAAAGTAGGGAATTTCTCAGAAATAGGCTTTCAATGGAAAGAAAGTGAATCTAATATTTGGATAAACATACCTCTTGTTTATAATAGCGATTCTGCCTCTTTAAGCACTATTCTCACGGAAATTATTCCCAATATTCAATATGATGCACGAATATATGTTATTCTTAATTCAGAATATTATTATAGTAATATCGTTCATTTTCACTCAAATAGTTATTGGAATGGAATCGGAAATGAGGCCGAACCTTATTTAATATACAGTGATAGCGATTTAATCGCTCTTTCTTCTTTTATCATGACAGATTCCACCGGTAATGTGCTTATTACTCAGAAAAATAGCTATAACCATTATTGGAAACTGATGAATGATATTGATATGGGAGGAATTACCGATTTTACCCCTATCGGAGGATGGAGTAACGACCAAACTAATGGCTTTTACAATTTTTTTGCAGGTTCTTTTGATGGCAATGGTCATGTGATTACTAATCTCGTCATTAATCGAGCACAAAAAAGTTATGTCGGATTATTTGGTTTGATTAGTAATAGCAAAATATCAAATTTAGGAATTACGAATAGCACAATGACAGGGGGGCAAGATGTTGGTGGATTAATTGGATTGGGAAAAGGAAAGGATACCGTTTCAGGGTGTTTTGCCTGTTGTAATGTTAAAATTATCAATAGCGGGCAATCTATGTATTATGCTTGTGGTGGATTAGTAGGAACTGTCAATTCCGGTTCTTTTATTAATAATTGCTATGCAAGAAGTAATGTTTCTGGACAAGGTTCATATTGCTGTACCGGCGGTTTATTCGGCACTATCGGCAGTTCCACAATTTCTAATTGTTATGCCGCATCATCTGCCCTCTCAAATTCTTCCGGTTATAAAGGTGTTTTTACAGGAACTAATGGCAGTGGAAATTCTATGATTAATAACTATTATGCTACTAATCTCAGTGTTTCAGCTATAGGACGAGGAACAGCTTTATCTGGAGGCGTTTATGGTAGAAGTATTACGGTAATGAAAGACAGCACGATGGTTGCTTTCCCTGGCACGGCCAATTATAGTCTCAACTATAACCAATCATTGCCTTTGCCTTGGCAGAGAGATTATGACACTCCCGTCAATTCAGGATTTCCTATACTATATTGGCAAAAAACAGATGCTATTACGACAATAATTAGTAGCATTGATTCCATTACTCGTTTCAGTGCCTATGTAACCGGTCATATTATCGTAAATAGAGACTCTCTCGTTCATAAAGGCTTTCAATATAGAGCAACAAACACTTCCGAATGGACAGTTGTTCCCATTTTGGGAGAATTACCGAACGATGGTTATATCCATTACTTTTTAACCGGTTTAAGTTCCGGAACAAATTATTATGTAAAAATGTATGCCGGAACAGAAACACGAACTTTTACCTCCGATTCAATACTTTTTACAACTACATTGTGGGAAGGTATAGGAAGCGGTGAATTTCCATTCTTGATTTACACTGTCGAAGACCTTATCTTATTATCCGATTTTGTCAGAACCGACCCAAATAACACAACTACAATTGCCAACAAAAACAGCTATGGAAAATATTGGAAATTGATGAATAATATTGACATGAGTGATATTACCGGTTTTATTCCTATCGGAGGCTGGTCTAATGCTACTACCAATAGTTCCACCAAATTCTTTGCAGGCACATTTGATGGAAACGGAAAAACTATTAATCAGTTGACCCTGTCTAAACCAACTCTAAATTACGTGGCTCTATTCGGACTGACGAAAAACGCTACAATTCAACATCTTACTGTTAGTAATGTGAATATGACAGGAGTTGGGTATGTGGGGGCCTTGGTCGCCTATCATTCCGGCAATATTTACAATTGCAGTAGTTCAGGAAGTGTAAAAGGAACATCTAACACTACTCATACGGGAGGGTTACTTGGATCAAATGCCGGTGAAATTTCTAATTGCCACAGTTCATCTTCCATAATCATTACCTTGTCTTTAGTTTCATATTCTTCTTATTATTATTCTTATGTCGGAGGATTAATAGGCGAACATACTTCCGGTTCCATAACAAATTGTTATGCAACCGGTTCCATAACAACAACCGGAGACCATACCGACGCTTACTTGTATGCGGGCGGATTAATAGGATATTTAGGGTCAAATTCCCCCCTCACTAAATCTTATTCAACAGGATCTGTTGATGTTACGGCTACTGTGGTTTATTCCGGAAGTACAACCGTATATGTAGGAGGATTGGTCGGTTATGGTTTAAGTGCAATAAGTCAATGTTATAATTACTCTTCTGTTACAGGTCGTACAAATTACTCCGGTACCGATTTTTGTGTAGGCGGATTAATAGGGAGGTCATTAGGTGCTATTTCCAACTGTTATTCTAGAGGAAGTGTAAGCGCCACAAGTCATAACAGTTTGTATGTAGGCGGATTGGCAGGACGTTCATCCGGCATTACCAGTAATTGTTATGCATCTCATACGTCTCTTTACGGAAATAGCGCAACAACTACCTATAAAGGCCTGTTTGTCGGTAGCTATAGCAGTTTGGTCAATAATTATTATCGTACCATGTCAGGCTCCGACGGCACAGGTAGCGGATCTGCTACCGGCCTGACAGCAAAGAGTAATTCTGAATTGCTATCATCCGCTATGGTTTCTTTTCCCGGCTCTGCCGGCAATAGCCTTAATTATAATCAATCCTCATTGCCATGGACTACCGATATTATGCCCAATATCAATGCAGGCTATCCCATTTTACTATGGCAACAACCCCTATATGTGGTTACCGGTGGTGTTTCTAACCTTACCCAAACCACGGCAACATTGAACGGAACGGCCTCAGGCGGCGTTAATCCGATTATATACAAGGGATTTGAATGGAAAGCCTCCACTACAAGTTCATGGAATAAGATTTCTATTACTGCCTCTGTTTTAACTCATAACCTTACCGATTTAACCCCTAATACGTCCTATCAAGTTCGGGCATTTGCTATGACAGAAACCGATACTACCTATGGTTCTATTCTTACATTCACTACTTTAGCGATTACACCACCTATCGTGAGTACAAATCCAATTTCCAATTTAACACAAACGACCGCTACACTGAACGGTTCTGTTACACAAGGATATGAACCGATTATTGATAACGGATTCGAGTGGAAACCTGCCACGGAGTATACATGGAACAGCATTTCCATCTCTTCATCTATTTTAACTCACAATCTTACCGATTTAACACCTAATACATCCTATCAGGTTCGTGCATTTGCCGTAACAGAAACCGATACTACTTATGGTGCTATAGTTACATTCACTACTTTAGCGATTACACCACCTCCCGTAAGCACAAACCCAATTTCCAATTTAACACAAACGACCGCTACACTGAACGGTTCTGTTACGCAAGGATATGAACCGATTATTGATAACGGATTCGAATGGAAACCTGCTGCGGAGTACACATGGAACAGCATTTCCATCTCTTCATCTGTTTTAACTCACAATCTTACCGATTTAACACCTAATACATCTTATATAGTTCGTGCATTTGCCGTAACAGAAACCGATACTACTTATGGTTCCATTGTTACATTCTCCACTTTAGCCATTACACCACCTACCGTGAGTACAAATCCAATTTCCAATTTGACACAAACTACCGCTACATTGAACGGATCTGTTACACAAGGATATGAGCCGATTATTGATAAAGGATTCGAATGGAAATCTGCCGCTGAGTATACATGGAACAGCATTTCCATCTCTTCATCTATTTTAACTCACAATCTTACCGATTTAATACCTAATACGTCTTATCAGGTTCGTGCATTTGCTATAACAGAGAGCAATACTACTTATGGTTCTATTGTTCCATTCGCTACCTTATCTTCCGGAATAGATGATATTTCTATGGGCAATCACAACTTCATTGTTATATATCCAAATCCAACATTGGGGCAAGTAACAATATCTTACAAAGAATTTTTAGCAAAGGTCAAAATATCAATATCCGATATGAAGGGAGCCTTGTTATGGCAAATAGAAAGCCAAAACATTACTCCTGACACAAAAATATTGTTAGATTTATCAACATGGTCAAAAGGTGTATATTTTGTTAAAATAGAAAACAAACAAGTATATAATATTCAAAAATTGATAGTTTTCTAATTAAAAAACAGGAGACACTTATACGAAAAAGTAAGGGGTACACAGGTTGACGTAAATAAATTTGCCGATAGAAAATTAAATTGCAGTCATTATCTCCACCGGAATTGAAGCCACTACAGCAAGAAATTTTTATGAAGAAGGAACAAAAGTCATCATTTGGGATTAGGATATTTCATGTTCTGCATGGAAAATCATAATGCACTTTTGCAAAGAGATGAATATAAAGACAATTGTTTCTGAAGCTACCAGCATATCTATAAAACAGTATGTGCGGGGAAAAGTTCCAAAAGAAAACTCCTGATTGAAAATCAATCAAGAGTTTATTTGCTGCGTACCCGGGGCCGGGATCGAACCGGCACGAGTGTTACCTCATCGGTTTTTGAGACCGACGCGTCTACCAATTCCGCCACCAGGGCATTTGCGGCTGCAAAAATACACCTTTTTTTCATATCTACAACAATTGGGTTGTTTTCCTCATGATTATTTTTTACAACAAATTGAGCATTATTAATTCATGAATTCATAAGGGAAACTTTTCATCCATAAAAACCTTAACCCAAAAGAGGACGCCTAAAATGCCAATATTCCTACCGACAATACAAATCCGATGTAATAGTGGCCTATCAGGCGGGCATTCACATAGTCTTTCATAGCGCCGTCGCTGCTGAACAGATTGAGAAGGGAAAAGTTGCTATTGGCATAGTTCAGATTTCTCCAACGGCAAAACGGGAATCCGAAAGAAAATCCTGTTGAGACGTGCAAGCGGTCAAAAAAGAGAAAATCATGACCAAATTCCGCCTTGAATGCAAAAAGACTGCCTGTAACCTGCGATGGAATCTGTGCGGAGTAAAAAAAGCCATCCAGTTGAAAACGCCAGTAGGTGCCGATGGGTGCACGTGCCTTACGGCCAATATATTGCTTGTAATAGACTCCAAAACCGTGCACATTTAACGGGGCTACCATGACCGGACTTTCCAAAGCCCCCCAAAAAGGATCTGAGGATTTCGGATAGTCGAACTTTGTTTCAAACCAATGATACAGTGCGCCAACCGTACCCTTCTTCCAAGCAATAATTTCCATGCCGGGCGAAATATCGAAGTTGAAAGCATAATATTTTTGCCAGTGATCGCTGTTGCTGAAAAAGTTGGGATTACCCCATGCCGGCGAAAAATTAGCGGTAAAGTTAAAAAGGACTCTGCGCCCCAAAAATGAGCCGTTGCCTTGTGCTTGGCCACTGCTGCATAATCCGGAAAACAGGCCTAAAATAATTACTAATTTCTTGATTTTCATTTATTTCCTCCCTTTTTCAGATTATATAAACAATCATACATAAAAGCATGAATTAAACCCTCAGTGCAGTGTGCCCTGTCTCTATAATCTTTGGCTGAATAGAGCACCTGTCCATCTTTCAAATTGACTACCGAAAAATAACTGCTTGCATTACGGCGCGCAATAAAGAGCTTGGCTATATGCGCCGGTGATACATAAAAACAGATCGCCGACAGTACTATATCCTGTACTTTGGTGTAAGAAACCATTTTGCGCGGCTGTATAATGGCAGAAGTCATGACAAGATACTGGCAATTCGGGGCAATCTCTTCCACATCAACGGCATAGTAAGGCTCTATATTTTCCTCTATACGATACACATACTCAATCCAATCATATAACATAGCGTAATTGTTGTACTGCGCAACGCTATATTGTCCGATTTTGGCATCGCCTAAAAATTCATTATCTATCTTTAATTGCTTAGCACTCTGTTCGATAGATTTCTTTAAACGTTTTTCGCCCTCCCTGCTTTTGGGTTCGGAATATTGGTCTTTTTCCACAAAAATATAGCTCGGCTCCATAAAGAGCAAACTGGCATTTTGTAAATTTACGGTAACCAGTTGTTTCATCGCATCCAAAATTTCGGCATCTTCCAACTCATTTTGCCGTTTTTGTACAAAGGCCACAAAGGCGCTATCCTGTTTCAAGTCGCCAAGCATATAATTGATTGTCTTAAACTTGTCGGATGGTTTTACTTTTGATCCCGTTTTTTGCTGCTTAATCCGACCGTATTTGTTAGTGGCTGCCGGATCTTCCGTCTGCGGCTCGTCAGGAATAGTATCGGCATTAGTACCCATTGGATAGTCACAAAAACTGGTCAACGTGAGCTTAAAATTTTTGATCATGTCGGCAAGCAAATCGTTGGTCATTTTCGTCAAAAAGAGATTATCAGACTGATGATGTTTAGCTTCCCACAACATTCTTAAAGCTAATGCATTGAACTCCTGCCGGCTCAATGCGTCCAAAAAATGCCATGCCCCTTGCTGTTCGCCCTCTACATCCGAAATTTTCCCCAACACATCGCGCAAACTGCCGTTGGTTTTGTGCTTACTCATGCCATACATGGATATGGCCATGGCGTTATAAAGAAAATCGACGTGAGGATTAGGTTCAGGCATCACTTTGAGCAACACGTAGGCGTTGTAGAAAGCATGAGCAAATTGGTGTCTCACAATCCACTGGTTGATACATTCCAAACGTGACATATCTCGAATTTCATTAAAAAGCGTTTCGGACTGGACAAAATTGAGCCGTCCATCATTCTTTTTGCCGGCAATGATATCATCCACAGCCATGCGACGTTTGGCTATATTAGGATGTGTACAAAGCGTATCCAGATAGTCGTCGCGGTTGCTAATTGGCTTTACATTTTGCAGAAAATATTTATCGGGAAACTGATAGTAGCTGTTTTCTACAAAACTGCGGTCGAAGCGAATATTATCGAAAGGCAAATGGCCATATTGCAGCACATCGAAAGCGCCGCCCACTGCTTCAAAGTTATAGTTGGATGCACTGTAAAAACGGACTATCCCCTTTGTATCGGCTTCGCTCTCCTGATCGCGCGAAGCAAAATGACGCTGCAAAAAGCGGTTCATATTATCATCGGACGTTCTTTCCATGTAGTGATGTCTCTGCACGTAGTGTATCAATTCGTGTGCCAGCACAAAGGCCAATTCTGCTTCATTCGATACCTGAGCTATCAAACCGATATTGATTAACAGTATGCCTTTATTGTTGGCATAGGCATTTACTATGGGTGATTTTACCACCAGCAGAGTTATCTCTTTTTTCAATTCGGGTTCATCGACCAAGAGATTAGCTAAGATTTTATCCAAATATTGATTGACAGGAGATCCGTACACTACTTTGCCACGATGCAACAGGTATTTTAACCAGCTCCATTCCTTGTCCTGTAATGCTTTTTGCACTGCCGGCGGCATCTCTCCCGCTGATTGAACGGCACATGGATTCACTAATGCCGACTGAGCACTCAACACTCCCGCGAACCACAACAGCAGGAGCAGGGTTATCGTATTCTTCATAAAAAAACAGGCAATTGGGGATTATTCAAGCGTTATAATTTCCAAATCCACCTCTTTGGTGTTGCCTGTAGCAATCAGCAATTTATTACCGTCTTTCAACAAAAGACTTTGGATACAACGACCGCCGTTACCACTTTTATCAGTAATAAAAGTTAACTCAGCCGGAGAACCGTTAGTAACCTTATTGCATACAATAACTGATTTTGACGGATAGTTTCCATCAAAAGTTTCATCGGTTTTACCAGCGAAGTTTTTAGGATTTTCATTAAAAAGATAGCACACCTGATTGCCCATTGTAAAGACGTAGCAAGAGAGGAATTTTCTAAAATTGCTTTTTTGGAAGCGGTCGTAAACACTGTAATTCTCTACAGAACCGTCAGGATTGGCAAAAGCGGTCATAATGACGCCTTTAAGATAGCAAGGAGTACGGTTGGTACCCCCAGTGCCCGAGACAGTTACAACCACCATAGCCTGTTGTTCGCACACAATCGCCAATTCGTTATTTTCCAGTTCTTCAATCTTTTTGATGGCCATGTTAAATGCATATCTGCCCAGAGACGCGCCAAATACAGGCATTATCACCCGAGATTTGCTTTCCATGGGCGGAATTTCGGAAATGCTGTTCTCGGTTACTTCAAATTTATCGGCATCAAACATGATGGTTTGCAAATGGGTAGGATGGTTGTCTTTATCCTGAGAAAAGAGACAGGCAAAAAAGAGGTTGCCGTTACGCAGGGCTTTGATGCTAATATCCGATAATGTCCTATTATCCAATGGAATGGAGATATGGTCATTGCTTTCCTCTCCGATACGGGCAAGATCAAGATAGGTTGTTTGGTTGGCCGAACGCTTGTTTTTAGGTTCAGAGGTAAAGGCGATAGAAATTTGCCCCTCATTAGAGATTGCTACATCCCTTACAGCAAAATCTTCATTGCTAATTTCCAGTTTTTCAGTAGTCTGCCAAATCATCTCTCCATCCCGATTAAGCATAAAAGCATGAAATTCATCAATTTTTTCCTCTTTATTTTCTGCCAGAAAAACAATACCGAATTTCGTTTCATCGGGCGAAGTAGAACCATACATCCAAGGCGTCCATGTGGGCGTTTTCACTTGTGCTACCGTAGTTGTGCTCACATAAGCGCCGGTATTTTTCGAGAAACGTTTCATCAGGATATTCATCTCCTTATTCTTCTTATCGTAGCGGTCACAAAGCAGTACGATATGGTCGGTAGTGTATAACGTACCGTGATAAGTTTCGCCTTTTTCTAAGGACAATTCTGCTGTTTTGATGCTTTTCAACTCTTTATCCACAATGGATACCGTATGCACATCTTTCACTCCTATGGCCTTACCAGCCCAATAGTTCGGATGATATTCTATATAATAATTGTTATCATCCTTTTCGGTGTTAAAATTGTAGATAAAATCGGACAATTTGTCTTTTGCACCGTTTTTTCTAAGCATAATTTTCTTTTTCTCTAATGTCTGTGCATTAGCAAAACCCACTGCTAAAGCGAGTAAAACAAGAATAAATTTTTTCATATCAAGCCATAATTTTAAATGATTAATTTTTTCTGCAAAAATACACTTTTTTTCAAATCTAATTAATACACTTTCACCACTTTTTCCGAATACCATTTTCCCTTATAAAACACCTTGATAAAATAGATGCCGGCGGACAATTTTTGCATGTCAAGTTCCATTTTTTCCGCATTCTGCGCATGATAAGACATGATTGCCTTGCCGCTCATGTCCACCAGATAGAGGTCATGTACAGGCTGTTTAATCTCCACATACAGCAGTGCCTGACAAGGATTCGGATAAACTTTAATCAGATCGCGCGCCCTAATATTAAGGCTGTCGGCAAGAGCAGGCTCTTCATCGTAAGGATTGGGCACAAATTTATCCGATTCGGTAAAAACCGTATCTCTCTCTATCCATTTTCGACCACGACAATCGGGCATTTGGGTGTATTGCCTTACAATGCGAGCTATAGCATCGTTCAATTTTTCCACCTCATACTTGTCGGTAGTAGGCTTAATATGCGAATTTCCAATGCCACTATCGTCCGTAAGGAAAAGATATGTGCCATTTGTAGCCAACGCCAAACAGCGCATCAGGTATTCGCCATCTTTTTTAATATCACTGCAAGCAATGGGCACTATGCGTATCCCTTTTTCAGCGGCTAATTTTATCTGTTGCGCCAATCGCAAGGCTTTTTCTGTGTGCGCCGGGGCATCCAAAATAATGAAAACGATACGCGCTACGGCATTGGGATTCCACGCTTCGCGGGCTACAGTTTGATAAAGCGCCTCATCCACCGCTTCCGGATAGTCGCCACCGCCGCCGGCCGCCTGTGCTTTCAGGAAATTAACTGTTTTATTCAAATCAATATCCAACGACTGCTTGCGGGTAAGATACTCATCGCCTTCATCGCGATAAACCAAGCTGCCAATGCGCAGACTCAGCTTCTTTTGCAATTTGTTTATTCTTCCGATAATATCCTGTAACTCTACCTGCAAGTAGCGCATCTCGTCCCCCATAGAACCGGTAGCATCCAGCACAAAAAAGAGGTCGGCCTTACTTAGCGTTTCGCAGTCGGCTGCAATGGTGATGCAGTTGATTCCCTGTGCGAACTCTACCGCCGAAGCCAATGCACCGCTTTTGCCCTGATATTGCCACTCAATGCGGCAGTTGGCAGGCGTATTGTCAGATGAAAAGGCGTGTAGCCACAATTCGGCCTTGCCCGTATTATCGGTCTGTGCCGTCCAGTGGGTCTGGCCGCACAAGTCTTTCAGGGTTACTGTGGCGTTTACAATCGGAATCCCCTTTTTATTCGTAACTTGCACTATATAACGCTGCTGCGGCTTGAAATTCCACTCCTGCCAATAGGTTTTAAAATGCTTCTCTAAGATAGTGTCCCATTGATTCCATTTGGCGAAATCGTTTACCTCGCCCGAGGTTAGGAGACGAGCTTGGGGAGCGGGTTCGTTTTGGCTAATTTTACTCCCTGTAGTCGTTTCATCAGCTTTAAATACAGGCTTTTCATATACCATTTCAACAACTTCCAATGGAGTAGTTTTACTCATAACATCCTCAACTGCTACACTTGCATCAAAATCGGGTGAAACCTCTCTTCCCGGTTTTGGCGTTGGCTTAGACTCAATCCATATTCTCAGATAAACAAAATCCAATATTTTTTCTTCGCCTTCGCAGAGTACAACTTCCGGTATCCAGCGTATATGGGCAGTGCTGTTGCCTATTTGAATACTGTAAATCCCTGCAGCCAATCCTTCAAAGGCATAATATCCTTTGCTGTCGGTAAAGAGGGTTTTCAGGGTATCGCTATCCTGTAGCAGCGTCAATTTTATTTTTGCGGCCGGCTTGCCATCCCCTTTAAAGGTTACTGTGCCTTTTAATGCCGCGGTCTGCTGCGCGTAACTCACCGATACATAAAATAAAATTACCGAAAGCAAAATTTTGATTTTCATATTCGTTCTTATATTAATTTCAGATTTTGGCAATTTATCATAATCAAATTCAGAAAACTTAATACTACCATTATTTCTATCTTTCCCATAGCCATAATTTTTAGATGAAGTTCATTGAAGTTCTTTTAAAAATCGTTGCAAAAATAAAGAAGAAATCAATACAAAATACTATTTTATCCTGTCATTCTATTTGCGAATTAGCCAATATGATAGATAGACAAACCATACTGTGCGATTGAAATGGCATCAATTAGGAATACATTCATGAACCGTTTTGATACATTCACAGGTTATGGGTGGTCATTCACAAATTTGTTTGAACATTGTCATTTTTTAAGCTAGTTGTGTTATACATTTGCTATCATAAAACTTATTCATCAAAATCATTCACAAACTAAAAATTAAGAGTATGTAACATCTGCACTGGATATTTCCGCTTTATCTTCAGGAGTTTACATGCTAAGAATAAATACCGCGACAAATTCATATTACTTGAAAATTATCCGCCAATAAGCCATATCTGCTGAAAAATATTATTTTTGCACCCCAATTAATAAATACTAAGTAAAATATGGTTTTTAGCAGTATCCTTTTTATTCTGTTCTTTTTGCCGCTGTTTATATTGTGCTATTATGTGGTGCCTAAAAAACTGAAAAACATTGTTATACTGCTGTTTAGCATCGTTTTTTACAGCTGGGGAGCACCAAAGTTTATTTTCGTCATTCTGGGGACTACCCTGATTGATTTTCATCTGGTAAGATGGATGTCGAAAATGAACAAAACCCTGCATCGCCGACTGCTGTTATCGCTTTCTGTTTCCCTAAATCTGGGACTGCTTTTTTATTTTAAATATTCTAACTTTTTTATTGAAAATGCAAATGCACTGCTCTCGCTGTTGGGCGTGTC
>JAISAD010000053.1 GCA_031266895.1 Bacteroidales bacterium | reverse complement strand
CGTCGCGATGCCGATTGGATTGCTGGCCATTTACGACAGCACTAAGAGCAGCTACAATGCCCTGGAATACAACTATCGCCAGCTTATGGACGGGGGCAGCACCAAAGAACTGATGCTTGCCGTGCAGGGCGAATGGAAAGACGACGTGTGGAAAATACGCCAGGAGTTCATGCGTCAGGTACCCTACCTGTCGCGAGACATTTTAATGGAAGTAGCCAGGAAAAACGTGTTGCCGCAGGCGCTCTTCCTGGAGATATGCCTCGCCAATCCAGACGCCACCAAAGACTACGGATTTCTGAAATTCCTGCAGTATGAAATCCCCAATCCGCTGCCGGCCTATATGATAGCGCTGATAGAATCGAGCTGGAGTCAAAAGACCCTGCGCACCGACATGGAGAGCGCTCTCTCCGCCATGGGAAGCGAAAAGGACTACTGGCTCAACCTGCTGCTATCGAATGCCCTGCAGGACAGCATTCAAAACAGAGCCAACATCCGCAGCCTCTACAGAGACAGGGCTTCATACTCCGATTATTTCAGCATGGCAGAGAGCTATATCGAAGAAAACGACTTCGACAAGGCCTTCGAAACCATCTATGACTTGACGGAATCGCTGCCCAAAATCACAGCAGAGCAGGAGATGGAAATTTCCGACTTTAAGGATTACATTGCTTATCGCAGGAAGCTGCACGAAAACAGCCAGTCCATTCACGGATTAGACAGCGCCAACCTGGAGTGGCTGATAACTTTTGAAAATACCCACACCGGCCGTGGCAGAGTATTGGCGCACAACATCCTGTGCGGACTGTACGACATCTGCCTGGAAGAGCTGCCTGAAAAATCGCAGGCCGTGTCGTACGGTGGAGCGCACGGAGGCGCCACATCCGCCTCTTCCCCCTCGGCAGGCAAGGTGCAGGTATTCCCCAATCCGGCAAAAGAGTACGCCTCGTTTATCTGGGATTTTGGCAGCTTCGACGGTACTGCGCAGCTCTCCATTACCGACCAGAGCGGCCGCCCGCTCCTCACCCGGGCACTCCCGGGAGCACAAGGTCAGTGGATTTGGGAAACCGGCAGCGTCCCCTCCGGCAGCTACGTTTACAGCGTAACCGCCAACGGCCTGCAGATAGAAACCGGAAAGATTGTGGTAACGAAGTAAAACAGATGCAGAGGTTGCAAAACAGTTAAGAATTAGCCTGTAAACCTGCTTCCTCCTGTAAATCCGCATGGAGTAAATAGCCATGTACTGTAATTAGAAAAAAAGTTGTATTTTTGCACCCCTGAAAAAATGCCCAGGTGGTGGAATTGGTAGACACGCTACTTTGAGGGGGTAGTGGGAGAACTCCCGTGCAAGTTCGACTCTTGTCCTGGGCACTGAAAAAAAAAATGCTGCAAAGTTTTTTGCTTTTATAATAATTTTGCTAATCAAATATGAAAGTACTGTTTACAGTTCAGAATATAGGGGTCGCTGTAATTTTCATGCTTCTTTACGGGCATAACTGTAAAGCCGACACCATCACCATGATGCAGTACAACCTGATGTACTACACTACCTCAACGCCAGCCAATTGCCCGCCCGGCGCTACCTATTTAGATGAAAAAGACGCCAACCTGAAACAAATTATCAAATACATCAATCCCGATGTTTTTTGTGTAAACGAAATCGGCAGCAATATTATTTACGTAAATCGTATCCTGAACAATGTACTCAACAGTGACGGAGTAACCTACTACGCCGCTTGCCCGCTCACCAATCACTCTGGCGGTGGCTACTCCTCTATTGCCAACATGCTCTATTATGACAGCCGTAAAATGGCTTTTCACAGCCATTTTTATATTACCGCTACAAGGGACATTAATGCTTACAAACTCTATTACAAAAGCAATAGCCTGACTTCGGGCGATACCATTTTTATCACGTTTATTATTGCGCATCTGAAAGCTGGAAATTACGCAGAACGACGCGGACAGGAAGCTGCCTCTGTAATGAATAGGCTGGTGCAGTTGCCGGCCGCCAATTACGTGTTGTCGGGCGATTTCAACCTCTATAATGCTAATGAACCTGCATATCAGCAATTTATAAATTACAGCAACAATTTTTACGCCTTTTACGATCCTGTTGCCGGAAGCTGGAATCAGATGCATCACACCCAGTCCACGCACACTTCATCTTCGGGCAGTTGCTTTTCTACCGGAGGCATGGACGACCGGTTTGACTTTATACTCGTTTCTCCCTACATCTATTATGGCAATAACCGGGTGAAAGCCATTACTGACAGTTACAGGGCAGTAGGACAGGACGGCAACCGTTACGACCGGACAATCAACAATCCACCCAACAACGCTGTGCCCGACTATATTGCCAATGCGCTTTATAATCTGTCGGATCATATTCCTGTTACCATGCTGTTTGATATTAACGCACCTTTGGCTATTGCCAATGCGACTCAAAATTGGAGTATTAATGTGGTAAATCCTGTCAGAGAACAGTTGGACATGCAACTCTCCACACTCACTTCGGGATGTTACACTTTTGATATTTATACGGTCGATGGTCGCCCCATTGCCCATTTTGAACGGATGTGCACCGCCGGAAATAACCGGATAAACTATCCCTTAAATATCCCCGCCGGTTTTTATCTGCTCAAAATTTCGGATACTGAAGGACGAAATGGAAACGTACAATCTCAGAAAATAGTCAAATACTGAATCTTATAGTATTAAGAATCAAAAATTTAATCATTTCTTTTTATGCATCTCAGACCAGAATCGGAGACTGACGGAAAAGTTGTATCTTTGTAGCAATTAGTAATCTTTAAAATAAATATTATTATGGCAGAAATAAACAGAAGAAAAGACATGGATGAAAATAAGTCATTTGTGAGATATTCCGATGAAGAATTGGAAGAGTTTAGAGTAGTAATAGAGGAAAAAATAGCTGCAGCGAAAAAAGGGCTGGAAGTCTATTTGGATGCTTACAATAACGCGGGCAATGATACCATTGACACCTCCCCAACATTCAAATTTTTAGAAGAGGGCAATCAGGTATTGTCAAAGGAGGAAAACAGTCGCCTGGCTTCACGTTTGGACAAATACATCAAAAATCTGGAAGCAGCGCTGGTGCGTATCGAAAATAAAACTTATGGCGTGTGCCGCATTACGGGAGAACTCATCGCGAAAGAGCGCTTGATGATTGTACCGCACGCCACCCTGAGCTTTGATGCCAAAGTGAACGAAAAAACAGCAGGCAAGTGAGCACAAAACGCAAATTGGCCTTGTTGAGTATCAGTATTGTGGTACTGATGCTGTTGTGCGATCAAATACTCAAAATCTGGGTCAAAACCAATATGCATCTCTATGAAACTATTCCTGTTTTTAATTGGTTTCATCTCTATTTTGTGGAAAATGAGGGAATGGCTTTTGGCGTCAGCTTTGGCGAAAATATCGGAAAATTACTGCTTACTCTGCTACGCCTGGGAGTAATGGGATTTATCATATACTGTCTGCGTAAGCTGTTCAAAAAGAATGCGATTGACTGGGTAGTAGTTGTTGTGTTTTCCTTGATTATTGCCGGTGCAGCGGGTAATATTGCAGATTCGCTCGTTTATGGTGTTATATTTAACGAAAGCACTCTAAATCAAGTAGCTACTCTGTTTCCTGATAGTGGTGGCTATGCCCCTGTACTTTTTGGGCGTGTGGTAGATATGTTCTATTTTCCGCTTTTTCCGCTACCCGATTGGATGCCTGGTGGCTACGGTGGACAGATGTTTTTTCCCGCTATCTTCAATGTGGCTGATATATGCGTAACTTTGGGCATTTTGCTGATGCTGATTTTTAATAAACGGGTATTTGCACAAATGGAAAATAAGAAACAAGATCCCATAGAGATTGCCGAAGAGTTTAAAATGGAAGCATGATAAGACGCTGGCTTTGGATTTTTGCGGCTGTAATCGTTTTTTATTCTTGCAACACAAAGAATTATAAGGATATAACGGCAACACAATATGCAGATACACTTTATGCTATTCAAAACGTCATGATTGTACAGGCAGATTCCTTTTTCCAAGCTATTAATTTTGACAAATATGATGCCGAAGTTTTTTACCAAAAAGCATTGGCAAGACAGGCTGAGAGCGAGCAACAGTTAAAACAGACAGGCATATTCGGTAAAGGTGATGCGCTTTATGCTGCTTTGCAGCAAGTTTGCACGGCTATGACTGGTGTTTTGCAAAATGAGGGGGCTGTTTTATTGCAATGGCGTGCTGCTGTAATGAACGAATATAACGAGCCGTTGCAGTACAAAATAGATTCATTATTAGCAAGTTCCATTTTAAAAATTACTCAAGCGCAAATACATTATGACACGATGGCGGTGCAATTCTTGAATGAGCGCGGGTTTGATGTAAAAAGATATTAATGAAAGCTAATTTTCACACTCACAGCACCTATTGCGATGGCAAAGATCCGCAAGCACTCTTTGTAGCCAAAGCTAAGGAGCTGGGTTTTGCCCGATTGGGTTTCTCTTCACATGCACCTGTGCCCGGAGAAAATGATTTTGCCATTGATGAAGTGCAGATTCCCGATTATTTGAAGAATATTGACATTTTGCAATCACAGAATCCTGATATAGAGCTGTTTAAATCTTTAGAGTGTGATTTTATTCCGGACATGACTCGGCCTTTTCAGTATTATACTGACCAATATAAATTGGATTATATAATTGGGGGTGTGCATCTGGTGCGTCCCAGTCGTCACAGCGATCAATTATGGTTTATTGACGGTTCCAACCGTGAAATTTACGATGCAGGCCTGCAGAATCTTTTTCATAACGACATACGCAAGGCTGTTACTGTTTTCTGGGAACAAACCTGTGAAATGATTGAAACACAGAAGTTCAATATTATTGCTCATCTTGATAAAATAAAGATGCACAACCAGCGCCGTTTTTTCAATCAGTCGGAAAAATGGTATCTGGAATTGGTTGACCACACCTTATCGCTAATAAAAGCGCATGATATTATTGTAGAAATCAACACGCGGGGCTTTTATAAGGGGCGTTGCGATGAGTTCTATCCTTCCGACTGCATTTTGGAAAAGATGGGGAAAATGGGTATCCGCTCTCTCGTAAGCAGCGATGCCCACCAATCTGAGGAATTAGACCTTTTTTATGATGAGGCCTTAAACAGACTAAGACAGTTTGGAGTTGAGGTGGCGGAAGAATTTCCCTTTTAATCTTCTCCGGCAAGAGATTAATATTCCATCCTGTTGACGCATTCCTGCCATTTCTGCAAGGGGTTTACTCCTTCATCGTGAAGCAGTTTTATAATGGGAATAGTACGTTCTTCCATATTTTTGGCTAGTTCATTATAAATAAAAGAATCGTCAAAACCGGCCATTTCGGCATCGTGGCGGGTGCCGGCATAATAGATTTTGTCAATGTGCGCCCAGTAAATGGAAGCAAGGCACATGGGGCAAGGTTCGCAACTGGCATAAATTTCGCAACCCTGTAAATCGAAAGTATTCAACTTTTTACAGGCTTCGCGAATGGCATTTATTTCAGCGTGTGCCGTAGGGTCATTGGCTGTGGTAACATGATTGGCTGCTGCTGCGATAATTTTTCCCTCTCTCACAATTACAGCACCGAAAGGACCTCCTCCCTGCATCTCCACATTTTGTGAAGCCAGTCGAATAGCTTCTCGCATAAAAGCTTGCTGCTGCTCCTCATTAATTGTGATTTTTGAAATTTTCTGTTCCATTATTAAATCCAAGAAACATTAAAGTTTTTAATTCATTGTTCACAATTATGCACTATTCTGCCGCTTTTAGCCGTTCCGAATTTTCCGCAATTTGCAGCGCTTCAATAATATCCTGAATATCGCCATCCATGAATCCGATAAGATTATACATAGTGTAATTAATGCGGTGGTCGGTAACGCGGTTTTGCGGATAGTTATAAGTGCGAATTTTGGCCGACCGGTCACCTGTAGAAACCATCGTTTTGCGTTTGGAGGATACTTCATCCAAATATTTCTGATACTCGCGTTCAAAAAGACGGGTTCGCAATATGAGCATCGCTTTTTCAAGATTTTGGAGTTGCGATTTTTCATCCTGAATAGCCACTACAATGCCGGTTGGAATGTGAGTGAGACGCACGGCCGAGTAGGTAGTGTTTACCGACTGCCCACCGGGGCCTGACGAACAATAAACATCTTTGCGAATATCGCTCTGTTTGAGTTCCACGTCAAATTCATCGGCTTCAGGCAGCACCACTACCGAGGCTGCCGATGTATGTACTCTACCCTGCGCTTCGGTTTGTGGTACTCGCTGCACGCGATGCACTCCCGATTCGTATTTCATCAATCCGTAAACACCATCGCCAAGAATGTTGACAATAATCTCCTTATAGCCGCCTACCGAACCTTCGGTCAGCGAAAGCACTTCCATTCTCCATCCTTTTTTATCGCAATAATGCTGATACATACGGAAAAGATCGCCGGCAAAAATACTTGCTTCGTTGCCGCCTGTTCCGGCACGAATTTCCAACTGGGCATTTTTGCTGTCCTGTGGATCGGAAGGGATTAGCAATAAGCGAATTTTTTCTTCCAGTTCGTCTTTATTTTTCTGAAAAACATCTAATTCTGCTTTTGCCATTTCTCTAAAATCGTCATCTTTTTCGGTAGCAATAATTTGTTTGGCATTCGCAATATTTTCTACCACATTTTTATAGGCTTTATAGGCTTCAATCACCGGCATCAGATCCTTATAATCCTTATTCAGTTTGATGTAGTGTTTCATGTTGGACATCACTTCCGGTTGTGCTATTTCATCGGCAATTGTCTGCCATCGTTTATAAATTTCCTCTAATTTTCCTAATAAATCGTTCATTGTATTGTCTTTTTCTTGTTAAGCTATAATAAAAAAATCCCACAAAATCAATACTTTACACTCATCTTTGTGGTTTAAAGACTGAATTAAAAACAGGGGGTGCAAAAGTACAAAATTTTGACTGATAAATCGAACTCGACAAAGTCGTGATGCAACTCTTTGTAAAATTTACATCAAATGGATAAAAACTTTTTATTTTTATGCGGTTTCTAATTCTTAATTTGTATTCCCAGCTCTTTCAACTGTTCGTTTGCAATAGCAGAAGGAGCGTCAATCATCATATCTCGGCCGGAGTTGTTTTTAGGGAATGCAATAAAGTCGCGAATAGAGTCGCAGTCGGACAACACTGCACAAAGCCGGTCGAATCCAAAAGCGATACCCGCATGTGGCGGAGCGCCGTATTGAAATGCATTGAGCAGGAAGCCAAATTGCTGTTGAGCAGCTTCTTCTGTAAATCCAAGCGCTTTAAACATGCGCTGCTGCAATACCTTATTGTGTATTCTGACAGATCCGCCCCCGATTTCCGTCCCGTTAATTACCAAGTCGTATGCGTTGGCTTTCACTTCGCCCGGATTTAATTCCAGCAATGCTTCGTCCTCCGGTTTTGGCGCCGTAAAGGGATGATGTTTGGCATAAAACCGCATTGTATCTTCGTCCCATTCTAATAGTGGAAAGTTGGTAATCCACAGTGCTTTATATTCTCCAGCCATACGCAATCCAAGTCGATTCCCCATTTCCAAACGCAGTTCACAGAGCTGTTTTTGGGTTTTTTCCGTTACCCCTGACATAATAAGCAGCAGGTCGCCCGCCTTGGCATGTGCTTTATCGGCTATGGCCTTCAGATCGTCCTGGGCATAAAATTTATCTACAGACGATTTAAAGCTGCCGTTTTCCATGCAAAGAAGATAGACTACACCAGTTGCTCCTATTTGTGGACGCCGCACAAAGTCGCTGATTGAATCAAGCTGCTTGCGTGTATAGCCAGCACACCCTTCAGCCACAAAGCCAACCACTAGTTCTGAATCATTAAACACTTTAAAATCACGATGCTGCGTAACATCATTCAACTCCGTAAAACGCATTCCAAAGCGGGCATCGGGTTTGTCTGAACCGTAATATTTCATGGCATCTGCGTAGCTGATGCGTTCTATGTCAGTTAATTCTATGTTTTTGACTGTCTTAAAAATATGTTTCACCAATCCCTCAAAAGTATTGAGTATGTCTTCCTGTTCCACAAATGACATTTCGCAATCAATTTGGGTAAATTCCGGTTGACGGTCGGCTCGCAAATCTTCATCGCGAAAACAGCGTACAATTTGGAAGTAGCGGTCGTAGCCCGACATCATAAGCAGTTGCTTAAAAGTTTGCGGTGATTGTGGCAAGGCGTAAAACTCACCTTGATTCATGCGCGAGGGCACTACAAAATCACGTGCGCCTTCGGGTGTGGATTTGATTAAAAAAGGAGTTTCAATTTCTATAAATCCAATATTATTCAGATAATTACGAATTTCTATACTCAGTTTGTGACGAAACAGAATATTGTTTTTCACCGGATTGCGGCGCAGGTCGAGGTAGCGATATTTCATGCGCAATTCATCGCCGCCATCCGATTCGTCTTCAATAGTAAAGGGCGGTATTAGCGACTCGTTAAGCACTTCAAGATGCTCTACAATAATCTCAATATCACCGGTCGGAATATTCCTGTTTTTACTGTGGCGCTCGGCTACACAACCGGTTGCTTTTATCACCCATTCCCGGCCAAGCCGTTGTGCCTTTTCCGACAGTTCGATACTGGTAGCATGATCGAAAGTCAGCTGCGTAATTCCGTAGCGATCACGAAGGTCAACAAAAGTCATTCCTCCCAAATTTCTGATTTTTTGTATCCACCCGCAAAGGGTTACCTCTTTTTGAATATGGGCGGCATTCAATTCGCCGCAAGTATGTGTTCTTAACATGGATTTTTTTTAGTCGGTAATAATTAAGGTATAAGGTTTAGTAATGTAGCTGCTTGTGATAATGCCGCCCCTATCCATAGCTTTGATGTTACTGCTGCTCATATCGCGAAGGAAACGGCATTCATATTTGCCGGCCGGCACTTCAAAAAGCATATAATCTTTAATGCTGATTTGATGATTATCCATAATATCTATTGTAAAGTATATTGTCTCTTTGCCCTGTTGCGATAATTGACAGCTTACTGTTTCCTCATTATCTTTATTGGTTGCAATGGGCTGGCCACTATAGCTTAATGCTGCACCCAGTGACTTGCTAATGGTAATGCTATTGCCATTGGTTATTTCTAATTTTCTCATAATCAAATCGTTTTCAAAGACTGCTCCCACATCGTTAATATAACAAAATTGGAGCAGTTTGGGGAGTGTGTCCATAGCAAGGCGATAGAAATAGCGTTTTGTACTGTCGTCCCGTTCCAGATTCAAATGCATTTTGTTAAAAGTGATGCTGCTTCTGTCCGACAGTTTGACCGAGAGGCCGGCGGGATTATCCACTGTGAAATAAACTGTAGCCTCAAAATGGCGCGTTTGAGCGTTATATTGCACTTGATACTGAGGAAAAACAGTACGTTGCTCTATTTTGTCCGACATTTTATAGTTATCCGTTTGGCAAGATGTTAATAAAATCAGGCACCATAGAACAGGGATAAATATTTTTGAAATGTAATTCATGTAAATGAGCGTTAATTTGTTGCAAAAATACATGAATTTTTGCAAATGAAGTTTTTGAACACAAAAAAAATAAAAATACAATTAAGAGCAGTGACATGCAGGCAGATAAAAGTTTAGAAATTAAGAAGTTAGATGAATTAAGAAAGTTTCAATTGGCAGTTATCTGCTTCTATTCCGACTGAATGCTTCTTTTTTGTTCCGCTTAATATCCGAAAAAGTATAAAATTTATAGCCGTATGTAAAGGCTAAATAGTCGGCTACAGGGAAATGGGCTCGAATGGATACTCCTACAAAATGGCGCTGCTGCTTGTCAATGGCAATTCTGAATCCAATCTTTTCATATATCCATGGAACTTTCTTTAAAGTGCCACCGCCGTCTCTATTTTTAGCCAGCTCCTTATTTCGGGGATAACGGTTAAAATAGCCGCCTATGCCCACATGAAAGGCAAACCAGCCGAAAGTGAGTTCGCCAAATGCATAAAGCGCCTCGGCATGGGAGTGTGTTGGATAATCGGTAGGAATTGTTTGTCCGTTGGCATCTTTAGCATCTCTGGTAGGGGCAATTTTATACATGTAGCATAGATCCAATGCTATTCCCACATTAAAAATGGGGTATAAATGGCGCATATATCCTATGTTTGTCCCCACTTTCAAATAGTAAAAATCATCGTAGCGTGCCCACAGCCAACCCGGATCAATGGTAAAAAACAAGGCGTTTTCAGGTTTAAATTCAGGCTTTGCATCTTCTTTAATCCACTGAATATCAGGATTAAAATGATAACGCAGCCCCACAATGCCCTGTACTTCATTGATGCCGAAATTGGGCATATTCATAGAAGCATTGGAGGAATGCACAAAATTGGCATTCAGGCAAAGTTCAAATTTTTTGTTCAACCTGAAATCGAAACCCATCTGAATATTGATGTAAGGTGTTACATACAAGGATATTAGATTATTTTCGGGATTGGTTTTTTCATTATATATTTTTGTAAAAACGGCAAAACCCATTCCCAATTGATAATGCCATGTGAACCATTTGTAGCGTATAATAGGCCCTTGCAGATAGCCAAAAAGAGCTACATTTTGTCCTAAAATCCTGCTTTGCCACTTGCGGATAGCACTTGCATCGCTGAAATCGGAATAGTCTGTATATCTGAGTGCTATTCCGACAATCGGCTTATTAAGGGAACGTTCCCAGAGATTTTTTCCAATAGCCTGAAGCCCGAAACGCAACTCAAGAGAGCCAAAAAAAAGATCTTTCAGAAAAATGTCACTTTTGGGATGGTAGAGTGCAGATCCGTATCGCAGACCGCCCTCAATAAAATAGTCGGATTTTTTGAACTTTTGCGCATGACTATTGCCCGCAAAAAGCATTCCGACAAAAAATACCGACACAATAAGATATTTACTAAAACCACATAAAAGCCGCATACCTTTTCTATTAAGTCATTCAATTTTAGGTCTCTATACCCTGTTTTTTTTAATAAATTTTCGTCTGCCGAAATCTCTATGGCAGCCTGAAAAAACTGGGGCAAATATCCATAAAATTTTTGAATTACGGGCAGGCTGAAAAAATCTCCCTCTTTTCCTGTC
>JAISAD010000028.1 GCA_031266895.1 Bacteroidales bacterium | reverse complement strand
CTGACTTTGAAAAGGATAATCGCTTCTATAAAATGTGGAACCTGGCTAAAATAACCAATCCCGGCTGTATTGCGACAAAAGAGAAAGCTTTTGAAAATGCCGATGTGCTGATTGCCTATTCAAAGCCTGGTCCCGACACCCTAAAATCGGAATGGATTAAGCGGATGGCGCCCAGGGCAATAGTCTTCACCTGCGCTAATCCTGTACCCGAAATCTACCCCTACGAAGCCAAAGCCGCCGGTGCATTTATTGTAGCCACCGGTCGTGGAGATTTTCCCAACCAGGTCAATAATTCAATATGTTTTCCCTCTATTCTAAAAGGAACATTGCTGGTAGCAGCCTCCAAAATCACAGATGCAATGGCCATTACCGCCGCCCACAGCATTGCCCGCTACGCTGAAGAGCGCACAGGCATCTCTCCCGACCGCATATTGCCCAATATGCTGGATAATGGCCTTTTTCCCCATGTAGCCGCAGATGTGGCCATGCAGGCCATAAGAGAGGGAGTAGCCCGCATTGAGCCAAGTCGCGAAGAAGTTTATCAGAAAGCGAAAAAAGATATTTCCGACAGCCATAAAATAACAGAACTGTTGCAATCGCAGGGATTTATAGAAGAATTTCCTGAAGCCCTTATACAAAAAATTGTAGAGGAAACAATGCGGCAAGTAACTCTATAAGCATGATTTATCCTGATAATTTTGAAGAAAAAATAGGCTTTACAACCATTCGAAAGCTGCTTAAGGAGCAATGCATCAGCAGTATGGGAATAGAATTGTGTAATGCCATGCATTACCTTGCCGACTGTGAAGCGATAGACAGGCTATTGCAGGAAACGGACGAATTTCGCTCCATTTTGCTCTTTGACGACCCATTCCCTGCACAGGATTTTCACGATTTAAAATCTGTTTTATCGCACATTCGGGTAGATGGCGCCTTTATTGAAATTGAAGAACTGGCGCTTTTGCGCAGTTTTATTAATGCAATTATTCAGGTATTTGTCTATCTGAAAGTAAAACATGAAGAGGGGAAATATTTGCATTTGTGGCGACATTGCGAGCAGGTAATGCTGGAAAAAGAGCTGCTTGAGGCAATTAATCGGATTCTAGACCCGAAAGGCAACCTGAAAGATAACGCTTCGGATGAATTGAGTCGCATCAGGCATGCCATTATTCGAATTTCCAATGAGGCCGATAAAAAAATTAGAAAACTGCTGCACAGCGTCAAGCAGGACGGCTTAGTGAAAGAAGATGCCGAAATGACCATTCGCAACGGACGCCTTTGCATTCCTGTGCCGGCGCAGTTTAAACGCAAAGTGCCGGGCTTTGTGCATGATGAATCGGCCACCGGCCAGACTGTCTTTATTGAACCGACAGCCGTTTTTGATGCCAATAATGAGCTGAAAGACTTAATGAATGCCGAAAAACGTGAAATTATTCGCATTTTAACAGTCATCAGCGAACAAATTCGGCCGGCTATCCCCAACATCTTAGCCGGCCACGACTTTTTGGGCATGCTTGATTTTATTCGCGCCAAAGCCAAACTGGGCATTATGATTAATGCCGTAAAGCCGCATCTTTTTAATGAAGCTAAAATAGAGTGGACTAAGGCGGTGCATCCATTGCTCTATCTGAATTTGAAAAATAGCGGCAAGAAAATAGAGCCGCTTGATATAGGGATAAATAAGGAAAGCCGCATTTTGATTATTTCCGGTCCTAATGCCGGAGGAAAATCTGTCTGCCTGAAAACCGTGGGCCTGTTGCAATACATGTTGCAGTGCGGATTACTCCCTTCGTTGCACGAAAGCTCGGAAATGGGTATTTTTGCCCACTTCTTTATTGATATGGGCGATGAACAATCCATTGATAATGAGTTGAGCACATACAGCTCGCATCTCACTAACCTGAAAATAATGGTTGAAAACCTGGAGCCGCATTCGCTATTTTTAATTGATGAATTTGGTTCGGGAACAGAACCGGCACTGGGTGGCGCTATGGCCGAAGCCGTGCTGAAAAACATGTATCAAAGCGGCGCATTCGGCATCATTACCACGCATTACGGCAATCTAAAGCTCTTTTCAGACACGCACCCTCAAGCCATTAACGGGGCAATGCTGTTTGACACACATGCCCTGAAACCGCTCTTTAAGCTCAAACTGGGGAAGCCGGGCAGTTCGTTTACTTACGAAATTGCCCGTAAAATTGGACTGTCCGAAACCATTATAGCCGATGCCATAGAAAAGTCGGGGAGTGCGCAAATTGACTATGAAAGGAAATTGGAAGAAATTGAAATTACACGCCTCGAAACCGAACAGCAGCTCAAAATGGCCAATGCCGTTGATGAGCAGCTGGCTCAGCTGATTGATGCCTATGCCCGCAAATATGAAGAATTGGACAAACAGCGTAAAGAAATATTGCAAAATGCTAAAAACCAGGCAAATCATATTATAGATAATGCCAATAAACTGATTGAGAAAACCATTCGGGAGATTAGGGAAAATCAGGCAAGCAGTGAAAAAATAAAGGCGGCACGGCAAGAAATTAGCACATGCAAAAAGGAATTGGACAGGGAAATTATACCTATAGAGCAGGAAGCCGACATGAAATCACTGTTACCGGCAAAGAGAGAGGCCACTGTAATGCCGCCGGTGCCGGCGGCAGATAATTCGCCTGTTGTGGTAGGCGACAATGTATTGCTAATTGACATTCAGACCATTGGAGAAGTTATGCAGGTAAGTGGAAATGATATTACCGTATCGTTCAATTCTATCACCTTGCGCACTGCATTAAAAAATGTAGAGAAAATAAGCAAGCGCAGCGCTCGAAATATCAAGCGGGGAGGCTCGCTCTTCAATGATTCTTCGATAGCCGACATGCTGAACCAGAAAATTGCCCGATTTCAAGTCACCTTAGATTTGCGTGGACAGAGGGCTGATGAAGCCCTGCAGGCATTGGAGACTTATTTAGATGAAGCTCAATTGCTTAATATTCGTCAAGTTAAAATTCTCCATGGTACCGGAACCGGCGTTTTGCGACAGGTAATACGCCAGTTTTTAAGCAGGCAGAAAAAGATAATTTCATTTCACGATGAAGCATTAGAGCGTGGCGGCCATGGGATTACAGTAATTAACTTATAGCCTGATGTATCGCAATTTTCCGTACTTTTGCGGCTCGAAAGAAAATTAAAAATATGCATAAATATCTGCTATTTATTCTGTTTGGAATGAGTGCACTGGCAGCCTACTCAACGCACCAGCGTGCCGGAGAGATTACTTTTGTGCATATTTCGGGTAATGCCTATCAATTTACAATTACTACCTACACCTATACTCCAAGTCCGGCTGATCGACCCGAAATTGAGGTTTTTTGGGGCGATGGCACAAGTTCGGTAATTGCGCGACAGTCAAAAACCAACTTAGCCAACAATATCAGCAAAAATGTCTATCTAGCCAGCCATACTTTTGCGGCAGCAGGTTCCTACACTGTTTCTTTCGAAGACCCAAACCGCAACGCAGGGATCCTCAACATCCCCAACTCGGTCAATATCCCTTTTTACATAGAAACAACGTTGATAATTAACCCTTTCTTAGGAAGCAACAACTCTCCTCAACTGCTTAACCCTCCAATAGATAACGGTTGCACTAATATAATTTATTACCACAATCCGGGCGCTTATGATGCCGATGGCGACAGTATCTCTTACAGCCTCATTACCTGTAAAGGCTACAACGGAGAAAATATTCCGGGCTACTCAATGCCGCAAAGCTCCAGTTCACTGACTATTAACCCCATTACCGGCGACCTGATTTGGGATACGCCGCTTACCACGGGTGAATATAATATAGCTATTCTGATCAGGGAGTGGCGACAGGGCATCCTTATCGGTACAATTACTCGAGATATGCAGATTACCATATCTCCCTGTAACAATCATCCCCCCGAAATCCACTCCATAACAGATACTTGCATTACGGCTGGCGATACGCTCGCTTTTGAAGTCGTTGCCACTGACCCCGATTTTGACCCTGTGCGGCTGGAAGCCTTTAGTCCTCTCTTCAGCCTGCCCGATGCGCCGGCTCATTTCAATACAGTGAATGGTCCTGTGCCCCTTACCGGCACATTCTTCTGGGCAACTAAATGCAGCCATGTAAAGCGCAATGCCTACACGGTGCTTTTCAAGGCTACCGATAACGGAACGCCAGTTAATCTGACAGCTTTTAAAACAGTAAATATCACAGTAGTAGCACCCAAACCCGAAAATTTGGCGGCTGTGGCTGTCGGCAATCGAATTGAATTGAGCTGGCAACCCTCAATTTGCACTAATGCAGCAGGATATAAGGTATTTAAGCGATCAGGAAGCAATCCGTTTATCCCTGCGCATTGCGAAACCGGCCTGCCTGCATCGGCCGGATACACCCTTATCGGCACCACAGCAGGCGCCACCTTCATAGATGATGGATCGGTAATGCCCATCTATCACGGCAACGAATACTGCTACCGCGTTTATGCCATCTTTGCAGATGGCGCAGAGAGTTACGTTTCGGACGAGGCCTGCGTGATGTTACGGCAAGATGCACCGCTCATTACCCATGTGGACGTAAACGTTACCGCTCGCGATACCGGCGAAATTATCGTAAAGTGGGTAAAGCCTTACGAAATGGACACCAGCCGCTATTCGATGCCCTATTGGTATAAGCTCTACCGCTGCTCGTCAGCCAATCCTCAGTGGATGCCAATTGCCACCTTAAGCAATTGGGATGACAGTTTATTTGTGGACAATAACCTGAATACAGAAGAATTAGCCTACACATACAAGCTCGAACTGTATGCAGGATCAGCTCCGGAAGAGCAATTGGTGGAAACCTCCGATCCTGCCACTTCGCTCTTTTTGACCATTACGCCCAAAAGCCGGGCGCTTCGGCTCACCTGGGCTGAGCAAACCCCGTGGCAAAACCTGCGCTACATTATATATCGTTATAATGACCACATGGGGCAGTTTGATTCAATTGGCTACACTGCACAGCGCTACTATCAGGACAATGGACTGGAAAACGGACATTCCTATTGCTACTACGTGAAAGCGGAAGGAGGCTACTTTGTCCCTGATACGCTCTATCCCAATTACAATCGATCGCAGCGTGCCTGTCAAGTGCCAATTGACAGGGAACCTCCGGGTGTCCCCAAACTGCGTGTAGCCACAGATTGTGAAACACTGCAATTCTATTGGACTTTTGATAATGACACCACCACTTGGGATATTGCCGCCTACTATCTCTATCATAAGCCCCACCACAAAGCCGATTTTAGCATAATTGACACCTTTATGTCTGCACAATGTACCTTTTTTAATGGCACATGGCATTACGAATTGAAAGGCCTCCCTGCTGTTGCAGGCTGTTTTGCGCTGGCGGCTATTGATACCAATCACAACCTGTCGGCATGGAGTAACGACACCTGTTTTGACCCGATTCACTGTCTTGATTATCGTTTTCCCAACATATTTACACCCAACAATGACGGCTATAACGACCTTTTTACACCCTATCCCTACACCAATGTTTCTAAAGTGAAGTTTGTGGCCTACAACCGCTGGGGCGGCATGGTCTATAAAACGGAAAATCCTGACGTCAATTGGAATGGTGTCAGCAGCATCACCAGGCAGCCCTTGCCCGATGGCACCTACTATTTCACCTGCGATATCTATATTACTACCCTTGAAGGCAAAGAGCAAATTATTCCCCTCAACGGTACGGTTTTACTGGTACGGGGAGCGAGATAATTTTCTTCCCTGCTGCTGTAACAAACAGGGACCCTTGAGCTCCAAAACTGTTTTTTTGTATCTTTGCATTTTCTAAAAGGATAGAGAAAACAAACTAATTGCGTCTAATTCAATATTTTAAAAATCATTATGGAGAAAAAAAGAAGAGATTTTAATTCATTTAGCCTGTTATATTTTATCTGGATGTGGCGGAAACCGATTCTGATTGTTTGCTGTACAACTGCTGTATTGTCGTTTTTCTTCTCAACAAAACTATTTATTCAACCCCTGTTTAAGGCTACGGCTATTGTTTATGCGCCTCGTACCAACTCTACTGCCAAAATATTGGTTAATGAGCAAAACTATAACGAGCGGCTTGATATTAAAGCCTATGGAGTTGCCGAAGAAACCGAACAAATGATGCAAATACTTGACTCTCGCGATATTCAGGATTCCATCATCAAAAAATTTAATCTGATAGTGCATTACGATGTTGATACTACAACAAAACATTGGCATACAAAACTTTACAAAACCGTTACTAATAGTGTTACCATTAAACGCACTCAATATGGGGCTATTTCCATATCGGTAATGGATTCAGATCCGACAATGGCAGCCGCTATAGCCAACGAAGTTACAGTACAGTTGGATAATGTGAAAAATCGCATTGAACGCGAGCGTGCTGTAGCAGCTTATGCTCTGCTTGAACAACAGTTAAAGCGCTATGATAATGAAATTCAGCGAATTAATGATTCTATTAAAGTAATCATGTCACATGGCGTTTTTGAATATGAAACTCAGTCTGATCGCATGATGCAACAGCGTGCCATTGCAGTAGCACAGGGCAATAGCGCTGCTGTACAGCGTTTGGATAAAGAGTTAGCTAATTTCGCTCAATGGGCTGCCCAAGCAGAAGATTATCGCCAGCATTTGATGCTTTTCAGAGAATACCATGCGCTCTGCCGTTCCAAAATGATGGATGCCCAAATGGATATGGATAACGCCATGCCGACAAAATTTGTAGTGCAGTATGCTATTGCACCCGATAAAAAAGAGTATCCCAAAAAATTGATGATTATGGCAGTTTCAACTGTAGGGGCACTGATTTTCTCTATTCTGGTACTCTTGGTACTCGACAATGTCAGAAAATTTAAAATAACTTCAAAAAATGAAGAATAGATTTAGATAGAAGATGAAGCACAATCGCTATATTTTCTTTGCAGCCTGCTTCATTTTTGTTGCACTCAATTGCTATGCCATTACACGCGAACTGTTTATAGTCTCTTTTGTGTCAGTTGGCTTGGCTTTGCTCTATCTGCTCTTTTTTCGCGTTGATTTACTGATGTACTTAATGGCTGTCGTAACGCCATTCTCTGTCATTATGGAGCTGGGCAACGGCTCATTACGCTTGTCGGTACCCACCGAACCTGTTATGATTCTGCTCACAGCTCTTTTTGTCTGCCGCATTATTTATGACCTCTCATTTGAGCGCAAACTGTGGAGACATCCTATCTCTATTGCTGTCTGTATCTATATGTTATGGATGTTTATCACATGCCTTACCAGTGAATTGCCGCTGGTGTCGTTCAAATTTTTGCTATCTAAAATCTGGTTTGTCGTATCATCTTACTTCATGCTTATTCAACTGATAAAAAACGATATGCGAAAAGGAGTGCTCTACTTCAGCCTCTCGGCGGCAGCTTTAGCGATAGTGGTGAGTATTACCATCGTTAAACATGCCATGCTGGGATTTTCGGAGCTGAGTGCCCATTGGATTATGTCTCCCTTTTACAACGACCATACTGCCTACGGCGCCATTATAGCTCTCTTTTTGCCTTTCTCTATTGGCTTCATTTTTTTGCCGAATAACAATTGGCTAAATCGGCTCCTTTTCATTGGCATTACCCTGATTCTGCTGGTGGGCTTTTACCTCTCGTTCAGCAGGGCGGCATGGCTCAGTTTTGTGGGAGCTGCTGGAGTTTGGGCAGTGCTGAAATTACGCGTTAAATTGTCATGGCTAGTGGTAGGCATAGCCTTAGTCGGTGCATTCTTTTACTACTTTACAGATGATATTCTGTATCGGATGTCGCGTAATGAACAGGACTCATCAGGCAACATTGTAGAGCATTTGCAGAGCATTACCAACATTAAGACCGATGCCTCCAATGTAGAGCGGCTTAATCGTTGGGTGGCGGCTTTCGACATGATTAAAGAGCGGCCGGTAACAGGTTGGGGACCAGGTACCTATCAGTTTGTTTATGCGCCTTTTCAAAAAAGCAGCTATAAAACAATTATCACTACCGATTTTGGAGATGGCGGCAATGCCCACAGCGAATACATAGGGCCTTGTGCCGAAACAGGCTTTGTGGGTCTCTTTACAGTGCTGGCCCTGTTGGGGTTAAGCCTATATTACGGCATAATCACCTACATTCGCAGTTCCGATAAGACTAATCGCCTGCTAAGCCTTTGCGCCCTGCTGGCGCTGGTTACCTACTACATACATGGATTTCTCAACAACTTTCTCGATACCGACAAGCTGTCGCTGCCTTTCTGGGGCTGTTTTGCTATTATTTTGGCTTGTAATGCCTTAAATGAAAAAGAAAAAACCAATCTTACGCAGAACTCAGAAGGGATTGCATAATTTTTTCCACAAAAAATCCATGCCTTTTGTGGCTTTCTCTTGAATAAAGATTACTGACCTGCCGACAGGATGATGCACCTCTTTGGGGTCAATGACATAAATTTGCGTATTTTGCCGGGCATAAGAGACTAACCCGGCAGCAGGATAGACATTGAGCGAAGTCCCAATAATAATCAGAATATCGGCAGCAGCAACCGCCTCAATTCCCTTTTCGAGCAGCGGAACGCTTTCTCCGAACCAGACAATAAAGGGGCGCAGCAACTCGCCATCTTCCGCCAAATCCCCATATTGCATGGCAGCATATTCTATATCCTTTACAAAACATTTGCCTTTTTCACTGCACACCTTGGTAAGCTCGCCGTGCAAATGAATAATGTGGCTTGAGCCTGCCCGTTCATGTAAATTATCTACGTTTTGCGTTACAACAGTTACCTCATACTGCTCTTCCATTCGGGCAATGATTTTATGCGCCTCATTCGGCTCGCAATCGGCTAATTGCTTGCGCCGCTGGTTGTAAAAATCAATCATCAATGCCGGATTGCGATACCACCCTTCAATAGAGGCCACTTCGGTTACGTCGTAGTTTTCCCATAATCCGTTGCTGTCGCGGAAAGTAGTGATGCCGCTTTCGGCACTGATTCCTGCGCCACTCAATATGGCTATTTTCTTCATGCCTAAAAAATATTTTACACAAAAACAAAAAGGAAAGATAAAACCTTCCTTTTTATTAGATTTTCAAAGCAATGCTACAGGTCTTTACCTATTTTCTGCCCAGACTTTCATCGGAAACTGTAAGTTTTTTTCTTCCTTTGGCTCTGCGAGCAGCTAAAACTCTGCGTCCATTGGCTGTGGACATTCTTTCCCTAAAACCGTGCTTGTTTCTGCGTCTTCTGTTTGATGGTTGATATGTTCTCTTCATTGTAAAGTTATATTATATACATAAAAAAATTAAGGTGCAAAAATACAACTTTTTTTTGAATTGACGACAGAAAACTTGAAATTATTTTTTTAAGTAGTTTTCTATGATTAAATGAGGCTTTTTTATAGATTTTTGCAGCCATTCAAACAGCAATTCCTTTTTTTCAAATTCTGTAAGTGCCCAGTTTACGGAAGATTTTCGCAGTTTTTCTACAAAATGCGAAACCAGAATGGCTACAGAGTTCGATATGTTGAAACTCTCGGTGAAGCCATACATTGGTATTTTTACGCTATAATCGGCTAATGCAATCGCTTCTTCCGACAATCCCAGCAACTCCGTGCCAAACAAAAAGGCCGTTTTTTCCTCAATAGGCACCTGATCAGTAAAGTAGCTGTTTTCAGCCGGAAGTGTCGCCGCAATTTTGTAGCCTTTTTGCTTCAATTGCTTGATACATCCGACTTTGCTTGAAGAGGTATAGGGATAATTGTGCAGGGTCAGCCATTTACTGGCGCCCATGGAAATAGCATCATGTATCCGAAACTCATTCTGGCCCTCTATAATGTAAACATCCTGTACCCCATAACACTCGCAAGTACGCAGCACCGCGCTAATATTTTGCGTTTGAAACAAGTCCTCCAGGACGATAGTCAATTGACGTGTTCGTAAATTTAAAACTTCACGCAGTCGTTCGTTGCGTTCGGGAAGCAAAAATTCGGATAAATAATCTGTTAAACCAGCCTGTTGTTTGGGCGAAATGTCTCGAAGTTGATACAATATATTATTATCCATGGTAAAAAAGCCCTTTTACAAGGGCAATTCAATTCCAGTTCAAGTGATTAGATAGTAGCATTTAACTCCGCCCCGGCTTTAAATTTCACAATATTTTTTGCAGGAATGGTCATCACTTTCTTGGTTTGAGGGTTACGACCTTGTCTGGCGGAGCGCTTGATGACTGAAAAAGTGCCAAAACCTGCTAAAAAAATTTTGTCTCCTTTTCCCAATGCGTCTATTGTGACGTCTAAAAATGCTTCCAGGTTTTTTCTGGCTTGAATTTTGGTTACATCTGCTTTTTCAGCGATGGCAGCAATGAGTTCTGTTTTGTTCATGTTACTGTAATTTTGGTGTAATAATTAAATGATTATTTGATTGACTAAAATTTCATAGTCAAGGTGATGCAAATTTATCGTTTTTTTTCAGGTAGAAACGCTTTTTTATGTATTTTTTTCGGTTGTTGATAAATGTATAAAATTGTTGATTACGCAATTAAAATATGGGATATAAACTTTACTAAAAGGCAATTTCAGTAAAGTTTTCAAAATTAAAACCCTGTAAAAAATCTCGGCAAGCCATTCGTTTTTTTCCCTGAAACTGCACTTCCAATAGTTCTATTTTGAAGTCTTTGGCATGGATTTTGATATTTCTGTGCATTTCTATCTCTATTGATCCGGCCTGTAATGTGGCTTTTTCGGGACAAATCCTCGCTTTGAAAATCTTAAAATTAAAAGACTCTTTTTGGGTGTTTTTCAAAACGGTAAAGGCAGCAGGATAGGGGGCAAGGCCTCTGATTTGATTGTAAATTTTGCATGCTGGCCGATCCCAGTTCACGTGCATGTCCTCTTTTAAAATTTTGGGAGCAGTTTTGAGTTGTGCCGGATCAATTTGTGGCTGCCGGGTAACTGTAATGGTTCCGTTTTCAATGGCGGCAATGGTTTTGACAGCTAATTTTCCACCCTCCATCATCAGGCGTTCGTATAGATCTCCGGCATTATCGGCCTCATGGATCACCACTTCCGTAGCCTCAATAATATCGCCGGTATCCATTCCTTTATTGAGAAAAAAAGCAGTAACACCGCTTTTGGTTTCGCCATTCATAATAGCCCGCTGAATGGGGGCGGCACCTCGATAGTTGGGAAGCAGCGAGGCATGTATGTTGAATGTACCCTTTGGCGGCATGGTAAAAACGATTTCGGGCAACATGCGAAATGCAACTATCACAAATAGTTCTGCTTGCAAAGCAGACAATTGAGCAATAAAATCGGGAGCTTTGAGGTTTTCCGGTTGTAAAATAAGGAACTGGTGTTCTAAAGCGTAATTTTTTACGGCTGAATATTGGGTCTGCAGTCCGCGTCCTGCCGGTTTATCGGGCATGGTAACTACCGCTGCTATTTCATGACCTGCCTGACGAATGGCATCCAGAGTGGCCACAGCAAATTCAGGTGTTCCTAAGAAAACAATTTTCAATGTCTTATCTGTTATAAATTTTATCTTGCAACATCAACATTTTCAGACAGCTTATGGCTGCCTCTATCCCTTTATTTCCATGATTGCCTCCGGATCGCTCTTCGGCTTGTTTTATGGTATCACAGGTAAGCACGCCGAAAATAACAGGCGAGTTGTAATTGGCGGATATTTGGGTTATGCCGCTGGCCACTGCATGTGAAATAAATTCAAAATGCCGTGTTTCGCCCTGTATTACACACCCCAGGCAGATGATGGCGTCAATAGCATCATTAGCCTCAAGCAGCATTGAAGCAGCTGAAGGCAACTCAAAACTGCCGGGTACGTGGTAAATTTTAATTTGAGAAGCATTAATGCCCTGTTTCAGCAAGGTAGTTTTAGCTCCTTCCAGCAGCGCAGAGGTAATAGAAGCATTCCATTCGCTTACAATAATCCCAATAGTAACTTTACGCTGCGTGTAAAATTGAAATGCGGCTGCATTTTCCGAAAGATTCTTTTGCTTCTCAGCCATTATTTTCCGGCTTTTGTTTGCGCTCTGGTCACATAGCGGTCAATACTCATTTTATTATATTCCACTTCAAAATTCTTTTCAATTTGCTGATAATATTTCAATGCTTCCGACCAGTTTTCTTCGCGTTCTGCTATTTGCGCCAGTTTGAAAAGGGTAATGGGAGTAAAATAGATATCGTTGCTTTTAATAGCTTTTTGGTAATAGGCAATGGCCTCTTTTGTAGCACCCTGTTCATCGTAAAGGTCGCCTATAAGGGCCTGACATGCATAGTACAGCACGTTTTCTTTTTGCTTGAATTTTTTAAGATACTCTAGAGCTTCCTCTTTTTGTCCCATTTTCAGATATGTGAGGCCAGCGTAATAGTTAGCTGTATTGGCTGTGTTAGTCAGTTTATAATCATCGGCAATCGTGAGAAAACCGTCGTTTTCATCATCACCATCTAAAGCCACTTGCCAGGCAACAGTATCTGTACTGAGATAGAGAGATATGGGGTGCATTATGGCAGCCTCCGCTTTTTCCGTTTTTGGTGTTAAATAGAACTTATTGAAAGCAAAGATACCGCAGATAACTACCAATATGGCAATTACCACGCCGTAAACGGTATTCTGGTTTTTATTAAAAAAACGGATGACTTTTGATAAAGAACTCTCTTTTGTGTTGTGCTGACTTTCGTGTTTTGTTCCTAATTTTTCGTTATTTGACATACTTTTTCTATTTTTAATTTTAGGGGTGCAAAAGTACAAAAAAATATGGGATGCTGGTAATATTGCTTATTTCGCCACCACAATCTTTCCGTTCTCTATCTGCAGGCCATTGGCGATTACGCTGTAAACATAGCTGCCGGAGGGGATGCCGGCGGTTTCCCAAATCCACTGACCCTGTGCGCCCGGGAGCGAACGGGTGAGGAGCGGGCGACCGTTCTGGTCGGTAATGGAGAGCTGTGCGGTACCATCGAAACTGCCGAAATCCCAGATAAACGAGGCGTACTCTTTTGCCGGATTGGGAAATACCTGCACCTTGCCTGCAGAGGGGGAAGAGGCGGATGTGGCGCCTCCGTGCGCTCCGCCGTACGATATGGCCTGCGATTTTTCGGGCAGCTCTTCCAGGCAGATGTCGTACAGACCGCACAGGATGTTGTGTGCCAATACTCTGCCACGGCCGGTGTGGGTATTTTCAAAATTTATCAGCCACTCCAGGCTGGCGGTGTCTAATCCGTGAATGGACTGGCTGTTTTCGTGCAGCTCCCTGCGATAAGCAATGTAATCCTTAAAGTCGGAAATATCCATATCCTGTTCCGCTGTGATTTTGGGCAGCGATTCCGTCAGGTCATAGATGGTTTCGAAGGCCTTGTCGAAGTCGTTTTCTTCGATATAGCTCTCTGCCATGCTGAAATAATCGGAGTATGAAGCCCTGTCTCCGTAGAGATTGCGGATGTTGGTTCTGTTTTGATTGCTGTCCTGCAGGGCATCCGATATCAGCAGGTTGAGCCAGTAGTCCTTTTCGCTGCCCATGGCGGAGAGGGCGCTCTCCATGTCGGTGCGCAGGGTCTTTTGACTCCAGCTCGATTCTATCAGCGCTATCATGTAGGCCGGCAGCGGATTGGGGATTTCATACTGCAGGAATTTCAGAAATCCGTAGTCTTT
>JAISAD010000016.1 GCA_031266895.1 Bacteroidales bacterium | reverse complement strand
AACGAGTATTCATTTTACTGAAAACGAATACTCGTTTTTATTGAACCGATTATAGCTTTTCAAATTTAAGGTTATTCAGCATGGTTTTGAGTTCGGTGCCGGGACGAAAAACTACCTTCGGGTTCCTAATCATGGAGACATTGAATTTAGCTTCCGTTTCTGCGCCTTCGCTGCCTGCGCTGATTTGAAAGGACCCGAAATCATCCAGGCGGACAATCTGCCCCTCCGAGAGATGTTCTGACAGCACTTCGGTCAAGGCTACCAGCACTGCCTGTGTGTCGGCAGGACTTACCGTGCTGCGCTGCGCTATTTCTTTGCCTAAGGCTTTGATGTCTGTGCCGCCTGTGCTTTTGGTGCTGGCATACCATTTTCTGGGTTCTTGAGGGTTGAGTGGATTCCCTTTTTCGATTACTTTGTACTTAATTGACATTGTTTTTTAAATTTAAAGTTAAAATAAATATTACAGTCCCTTAATGGAACAGGGTGCAAAGATACTATATTTTTTTTGAGTAAACGAGGTGCCCCGCTTGGTATGTTTATTTCAATACGGAATAACATACTTTCTAAAAATCGACTTTAAAGCTCATCATCATTGGGCTGGCTTCTACTCTGCAGCTAACTGCCGGACTGCCTAACCTGATATCCCGATTGTACCTTTTAACAGCCTTCGTGAAGTTTCTTTTACCGGCAAATACAAGAGCTACTGTTCCGCCAATTGCCCCTGCGCCAATGGAGACCAGCCACCACCTTTGCTTGAATTTTGTATCGCTGGCCATGTACGTGCCGATAGGCCAGCCTATCAAAACTCCACCCGTAACCCCCAGAAGACAGGCTAAGGTAATACATGTTTTGCCCCTCTCCCACAGGATTGAAGCCTTTGGACTGGAAGCTAAGAGTTTTCCCACCTGCCAATGTTTGATTTGTACATTGTGATAATAGTACATATTGCTCATCGTTGTCTCGCGAATATGCACGGTGTCGGCTTCCGACTGGGCTGCAACAGGCTGAGCGAGGCAGAGGAGTAGCAAGGCAATAAGCAGTAAGTTAAAGTTTTGCATATCTAATCTATTTTTAAAATTCTATTTCATATTAGTCTATCCTAAAAGAACACTTTGGCCTGCCCTTTACAGATGGCGGTTGCTCGCTTCTTTTTAAAAGAGAGGCATTCTTTATCCAATCATTCAGCGGGCTTTTATCCCAGTATTTCATATCAAAAAACAGTACTTTCAACGTATCGCCCATGATTACAGCATAATAATTGTGATGCAGGGAGGTGTCGTATAGAATCAATAAATTATCCTGCTGTTGCCACCTGCCGGAAGAGAGTAAAAAGCCGCCATAATGATATAAAGCATATTGGTGGTTTGCTTTAATATGAAAGGCAAAAAGAAGTTCGTGATTTTTCAGGCAAGGATAATAAGTGCCCGTATCAATGCTGCTGGAGTTCGTTTTTTCTTTTTTATTGTAGTGTGCCAAAATGTCGCTTATAACAAAGTTTGAGGTATCACGAAATGCAATGAAGTTGTAATGAAACTGTTCTGGAGCATCTTTTGATAATAACTTATGATTTAAAAACGGAAAAGTACGGACAGGATACAGCGCATTATTCCTGAATTTATAGGCAATGGTAACATTGGAATAGCTGTCTTTAAGCAAGAGCAAAGAGTCGGCGCTCTCATAGCTGCCTTTTGCGGGCATAACCAAAGTCCTTATAATTTCATAATCCCCATTTTCATACAGTTCCACAAATTCATCTATTTGATGGTTGCCATTTTCAAGTATAAATAAAGAATCTACGATTTCGTATTTGCCATGTGAAAGTGTTATTGATGGTATGCCATTTTCATAACATTCAAATAAGTATCCAAACGCATAGAAATAAAATTCGTAGTTATTATCAGACATCAATTGCAATACAACTTCATACGACTTTCCCATTTTAGGAGGATAGATATTATAAAGATTATTTGGTAAATGATACTCTTCCGGAAAGAAAAAAGTATAGGATTGAGGTTGTGCCCAAATAGGCAATAAAGCTAAAAAAAGAAGAATGAATAATATGATTTTCTTGAACATGATAGCAGTATTTATAGTTAATAAATTGGCCATGGAAGCCCGGAAGGGATATTATAGGCAGCAGGAATATTAGTTGGATATGTATTGAGGATTTCATAAAATTTGGATGCATAAGGACTATAATTAGCTCCGGCACTCAAATATACATTGTAAGTAAATCTATAAGCAATACCTTCCGAATAGTTTCCATCCCATAAAGCATCTGAAATAACACTATAATGATAAGCATGAATAATTTCGTGCCCCGCGAATGCCTTAAAATGCACCATACCAGGACTACGTACTACTCCTTTAGGAATATTCATAGTATACGATTTTCCAAATACACCTGTGGTCCGACCATAAATAATACTTCCATCTTTGCTAATAAAATTATCCCGTCCAGAAAGGCCTAATCCATCAGGCACTTTGGATGTTATAGTGTTGACATTCAAATCCCCTACCTTAAAATTGAGTTCATTTGTCATACGGTTTTTCAATTCGACATCTATAGTTTTATATTCTGCCTCATTATATCTTGCGGCTTTAGCTAAAGCCTCTTCGTATGATTCAGAAGAAGTGCCAAATGTTAAATCATTACTAAATGTGCCTGTACTAAAATCGGCTCCATGCACGGCAGCATTTATTCCGGAGAAAAGGCCTCCCATCAAGCCACCCATTATTCCTCCAACTATACTCGATTGCACTCCGCTAAATAGCCCTTGTCCGAAACTTGCACCTCCCATCCAGGCATTTCCGGCTCCGGTCATAAAGCCTCCTACTGCACCTCCGGCAGCCCCCGAATAGAAGCCTCCCACAAAACCTCCCACGGCAGTGGCACCCCACACGGCAGCTCCCACTGCGGCACCGGCAGCCCCTGCAGCACCTCCTATTGCCCCATACGCCATTAAATCACCAAAATTGTGAATATTCCCTGCATAAACATTAATAGCGGCATTAATAAATGCCCCGATAATGGCAGCAGCTACAATAAAAGATTCCCCACTCGGGTCTTTATATATGAGCGGGTTATTAAGCGCATAGCTATACCGGTTATAATTCTGGGTAAACCCCGGCATCTGCACAAACGGGTCAGGCGAGAAGAAGCGGGCTATTACAGGGTCGTAGAGCCGGCCGTTCATGTTGATGATTTTAAAGCGGTCTAAGTGCTCGTGGCCTGTAAAGCCCCTGTCAAATAAAAAGGAGGTTCGGGTGTCGGCAGTGGCCCAGCTGTTGTACTGGCGGCGGTTGCCCCAGGGGTCGAACCACAGGCTGTCCACTTTGTTTTTGTTCTGGTCGGTTATCAGGGTGTAGCTGCCCAAGTGGTCAGTATGGATGTAGTACATGGTGCCGGCATCGCTGGCGGAGGTTTGTGCCAGTATGGCTACCAGGCCGTCGTTGCCGTAGATGTAGTTCAAGTGGCGCGTGCCTGAGGTGCCTGAGAGCGTTACCTCTTTTTCATAGAAGTTGCTGACAAAGTATTTGGTCTTCAGGATAGCATAAAATTGGCTTCCCTGTTTTAGCACGGTTTTGGTGCGCTGGTTGTGGGAGCCGTAGTATAAGTCCAACACGTAGCTGCCTTCGCTTATGGTTTTGGCCTTGTTAAA
>JAISAD010000007.1 GCA_031266895.1 Bacteroidales bacterium | reverse complement strand
GCTGGTGGATTACGTGCACACCAGCACCGGCCGAGGCCGTGTGCTGGCACACAACATCCTGTGCGGCCTGTATGACATCTGCCTGGAAGAGCTGCCCGAAAAATCGCAGGCCATGGCATACGGAGGAGCACACGGAGGCACCACATCCTCCTCCGCTCCCTCTGCAGGCAAGGTGCAGGTATTCCCCAATCCGGCAAAAGAATACGCCTCGTTTATCTGGGATTTCGGCAGTTTCGACGGCACTGCGCAGCTCTCCATTACCGACCAGAGCGGTCGCCCGCTCCTCACCCGCCCGCTCCCGGGCGCACAGGGTCAGTGGATTTGGGAAACCGGCAGCGTCCCCTCCGGCAGCTACGTTTACAGCGTAACCGCCAATGGCCTGCAGATAGAGAGTGGAAAGATTGTGGTAACAAAGTAAAACAGGACACATTACCGCGTTGCGTAGCATCATGACGAACGCAATAACGACGAAGCAATCCCTGTGCATGTGGGGATTGCTTCGTCGTTCTGCACCCTTACCGAGACCCGATGCGGATCCCTACCGAGATCCGATGTGGATCCCTACCGTGATCCGGTGTATTCCCCTACCGTGTTAGGGTGTGTTCCCCTACCGTGTTAGGATGCCTAACATTACTGTGTTAGGGTGTCTAACATTACCGTGTTGGGGTTGATGATGAGGCAATGTCATCAGATTACGGTAACAAGGGTTGATAAAAAGCCGTACACGGCACACTTAACGTTTTATGGATGGATACTGTGTAGTTACCCGCGAATAGCAGCAATGTTCCTGTTGGCATTGGCAGGCTTGTGGTCAAAGATAACAAGTTCTGTTTTTGAGATGCGGACAACTTCTGTGCTCCAATTTAGAATTATGGAAAGCATTGTTCTCCGGCAATTGATAAATTTATCAATATTTGCTATTTTTGATTATCAGTAAGTTATATATAAAAAAAGAACTATTAAACAGCGGTAAAGAAAAAATTGTATTTTTGCACCCTCAAAACCAATATAGTAATTTTTATTTTAAACCCAAATTTGTATGAAAAAGCGTATTTTTACATCCCTATTTTTTGGATTGTTATTTCACGGAGTCATATTGGCTAATCCTGCCAGCATAGATGATATTCGCCAATATTCCAATCTTACAGCCTCGACGACGGTTATTGCGCCGGGCGGTTCTTTCTCGGTAAGCGTTAATATCGCCAATTATGGAAGCAGTAACTTTAGCGGTTCCCTTACAGCAGTCGTATTTAGTATGCCTAGTGAGCAGGCGGTTGATATTATGGAAATCCAATCCATATCATTATCGCCAACCACCTACACAACCTGTACCTTTAATACTTCGGGGATACCGGATATGACATCCGGAAGTTATCTTGTACAGATTTTTCACCTGCCTGCAGAAGAAGAGGGGGAGTGGGTTGTTTTAGCCGCTAACGGGCATACTAATTATGTTATAATTACTGTAACTGACCCGTATGAAGTTAATAATACCGCCAGTCAGGCTTACAATTTGCCGGTATCCTTTTCAAACAATACGGCAACCGTACAGACTACCGGTTCAATTTTTCACAACAGTACGGATATAGACTATTATAAAATAGTACTGCCTGCGGGATACAATTACGCACTTTCCGGACGCTTGCACGACTCTCACAACAGCACTGCCGGCATATTTACGGTAGATGCCAAAGTAGCCTGTTCTCTCAATGGTAGTTCGTGGACATCTGATTATGATACTCATATTACCGGTACGTCAGGAGGCATACTTGACATAGCCGGAGGCAGCACGGTCTATTTTCGGGTACAACCTTACTTTTCCGGCAATACCGGCTCTTATTTACTGGATTTGAATATTACCCGCAGCGTCCATAATATTCGACTGAACTCCAATGCTACAGCATCGCCTGCTATTATCCCGTCAGGCGGTCCCTTTTCGGTAAGCGTCGATATCGCCAATTATGGAGATAATAACTTTAATGGTCTTTTGGCAGCAATCATATTTAATGATTCAGGAGAACTGGTTGATACTATGGCAGTTGGTTTTACTTCATTAGAGGCAGAATACGCGAATTCCTATACCTTTAATACTCAGGGAATAGCTAACATGACAGCCGGACGTTATACTGTAGAGATTTTTTACCGGCCTGCAGGATATGATGAATGGTTTCCTGTAATCGCTGGGGCGTACGCCTTTGCTACGATTACCGCAATTGCTGCCGACCCGTACGAAGTTAATAATACCGTCAGTCAGGCTTATCTTCTGCCAGTACCTTCTTCGGACAATGTGCTAATAGTGGAAACTCCAGGTTCAAACTTTCACAGCAATACGGATATCGACTATTATAAAATAGTATTACCCAACAATGGATACAATTACACAATCTCCGGATATTTGTTCGACTCTTACACCAGCAGCACATATACAGTGAATGCCAAAGTGGCTTATTCTACTAATGGCGGCAGTTCGTGGTCCGTTGATTATGATATTGATATTACCGGTACTTCCGTACTTGGAGGCGATACGGTCTGTTTTCGGGTACAGCCTTCTTCTTCCGGCGCAATGGGCACTTATCTGCTGGCAATCGCTATGATTCGGGAAAGTCTTACTCCCGATCGTTACGAGGCTAACAATACGGGGGGAGAAGCCTATCAATTGCCTGTATCCTTTTCGGGCAGAACAGCAACAGTACGGACATACGGATCCAATATTCATAATGATGCGGATATGGATTATTACAAAATAGCATTGCCCGCCGGCAATAACTATACCGTGTCGGGACAGTTGCACGACGCCAACAACAGTCTCTTTACGCTGGATGCCAAGGTGGCCTGGTCTATTGACAATGGCAATTCGTGGTCTGAGTATCAGGATACTTATATTGTAGCAAACGGAGGAAACCTCACCATTATCAACGGCGGTGAGGTACTGTTCAGGGTGAGGGCAAATAACGACGGCGCAACCGGCACGTATATGCTCGAAATTGACGTATTGCAGACTACCGGTATTGCTGAGGCTACAAAAGAGCATTCACTTATGGTTTATCCTAATCCTGCAAAGGATTATGTTGTACTTGATTTCAGTAAATTACAAATACCTGTAACCCATATTACCGTGTCCGATGCACAGGGCAGAATTTTAACAAATACTGCTGTAAACAGTCCCTCACAAATCACAGTAGCTGTAAAAGGCTGGGCAACCGGACTCTATTTTATTCAATGCCAAACCGGCGAAGGTGTTATTACGCGCAAGTTTATGGTGAAATAATTGGTAATATTGCTAACTGTACCTGTTTACGAACAACTGCGATCTTACCGCTTTATCAATTTCAGCACCGATTTTCCCGCATGGACGAAATAGATGCCTGATTGCAAACCGGCTGCATCAATTTTGATTTCATGCAACGGGGAAGAAAAGGTTATTTTCCGCACCGTTCGGCCTGTGATGTCCCGGATAATTAAGGGCGAGGACAAACTGCTTCCTCTCAATGTAAAAAAGTCTGTAGCAGGATTGGGATAGAGCTGCGGGATATCGCAAAGTGGTGCAGCAGGAGATGGAACGGCTGTTATGGTGCTGTCGGGAGGCGTTGTGCCCTCAAAATAGCTTAAGCCGCCTGCCCAATTGCCTGCAATTATATCTACATAATTGTCATTATTTAAGTTAGCTACTGCTATGCCGGTACGAATGCCCTCGCGAATAGCTATCCGCCGTTGATTGTAGATTTCGAAAAGGGGCAATTCGGCTAAGGTAAAACTGCCGTTTAAATTATGATCAATGTCCATATAATAATGGAGGTAGCCTTGATTGGTGCCGCAAAAAAGTTTGGTTTCGCCGGCAGCAGTGCGAAAAAAACAGGGGATACTGTTTCCAAAATAAGAGTAGTTGTAGTCGCGCACATCCACATTGCCCAGATTTGATGTAATTAGCTGGAAATCGGGAATATTTGATGTCGAAATATTTTTATAATAGGCAATAAAGCCACGCCGGTTGCCTATCAGCAAATCGTTTTTGCCATCACCGTCCAAATCAAAATATTGGGGGGCGCTATGGCCGGCAACGTCAATATTTTTATAATTTTCGGTGCGTGAATTAAATACAGGCAGCAGGCCATTGGGTGCGCTGTTCTCAAACAGGATAAGAGAACCCTCTTCGCGTCCACAAAGCATATCGGGTATGCCATCTGAGTTAAAATCGCCGAAAGCAGGATACAACCCTTTTATATTCAGTGATTTCAGATTGCCAAAATCGTCGGTAATCTGTTGAAATTCGGGCTGTTGTGCCGTGCCGGTATTTTGATAATAACTTATGGAAGACGCAAAATAGCTTTGCAAAATGCCGTCGCGGTAGGAAGCGCTGTCAAAACTCCCCCAATTGGCAATGAAAAGGTCTTGCAATCCATCGCCGTTCCAGTCAAAAAACACAGGGTAAGCGCCACTCCCCACATCAATCATCTCCTCTTGCAGAAAAGCGGTCGAAATCAATTCATACTGTTGCGTGGCAGCTGTTTTTTGGTAGCACCAAACGCTGTTCCGGTCTTGCGATTTGCCCATGCGCGGATCGGAGGGCGATATGATGAGGGTGGGAGTATTGCCTGGGGGCAGGGTTATGAATGAGCAAACCGGCATGGAATAGAGTTTTACAGGCATCAGGGCATTCGGAAAATCTGCTGTTTGTGCGGTCATCAGGGCATTTTTTTTTGTGCCGCCGTTAGTCAGCAGAATAAGGTCGGGAAAATCCATGTCGCCTACCACAAGATCAAAAAGCGAGTCGCTAAAGAACTTTATCAGCGAAAGCGAAGACCCTGTGTGTCGAGTCTGCTCTGTTTCGGCCTTATTGCCGCAGTTACTGAAAAGCGTCAGCACATTATTATCGCTGCCCTCTTCAAATTTGCCCCAGCAATCGTCAGCTAATCGAAAATCCAATGCACCGTTAGCGTAGTGGTTTTCTACCGCATAATTGCGATGAAAGTGAACATAGCGCCCTAAAACACCGAAATTCAGTATATCCAAATCACCATCATTATCCAAATCGGCAATAGCCAAATAGTCATCTGATGCGGCGTAAAGGTTGGTGTAGCCGTTGTAGTAGTAGGATTGCAGCTGTTCGCACACCATCTCAAAAGCTGGAACACTCTGAGATATATTACGATAAACCGTAATGCCGCCTAACCCATACGTGAAGATATCGGGCTTGCCGTCATGATCATAATCGGCAAAACGCACCCAGTCGTGCAAATGGGGAAAGTGTCCTGCATATTGCGGAGCATAATGATACTTTCCATTTTGCCAAAGAAACGGCACAATCCGGTTGCCTAACTTTTCAAACAGCACAAGATCGAGTGTGTCATCACTATTCAGGTGGATGGCAGTGGCTGCAATGCCGGTTAAGCCGCCTGCCCAGGCATTTTGCAGCGGCTGGTTATGCATGTTTTTTACCGTTATTTCGCTGTTTCTCACAAAACCGAAATCATAAATAGGAGTTTGTGCAGCAAGTTGTATGGCAAGCCCGATAAAGAGCAAAAGAAAAAGACATCTTTTCATGATTTGGAATTTACAATACGTTTTAACAGCTTGACTGTGCGGATTATTTCACGCGCAAGCGTTGCCCGATACTGAGAAAATCGCTGCGCAACCCATTTAATGATTTGAGTTTGGATACGGTAGTCTGGTAGCGGCCGGCAATATGAGAAAGGGTGTCGCCACTTTTGACGCGGTAATAGATATAGCCATTGTTATGATATGTTCCGCCGGCAGAGTTGGCGGCGGTGCCGGAACTGCTGCCTGTTGACGTTATTTGTGCATACTTGTCTATGGTCGATTGAGTTAGCAATGTTATAGCTTCGGCATTGGCCCTGATGTGAAAAGTATCGGCTTTAAGACAATATTTTTCAAAATCAATCAAGCGGTTAGGGTTAAACGGAATGCCCAGATAGCGGGTTTCAAAGTGGAGATGGTTGCCGGTAGAGCGGCCGGTGCTGCCTCCCAGCGCAATAGTATCGCCTGCTTTCACTAATTGTCCCAGATTGACCAGCCGTTTAGACAGGTGTCCGTAGTAGGTTTCCAGTCCATTGCCGTGCCGTACCACAATTAACTCGCCATAGCCTCCGGCAGTGTTTTTTGAGATGCGTACAATGCCATCGAAAGCCGCTGCAACAGGAGTTCCGTGGGGGTAACCAATGTCGTAGCCGTAGTGCATGCGCCGCCGCCGCTTGCCATATTTGGAAGTTATCGGGTATTTGGCCGGATGGCAATAGCTGCCCAACACTAAGGTGTCGGTAACAATCTGGCTGGAGTGTTTGTAATGCATTTGTGAGATGTCAAAATTGCGGTATAGTCCATAACCCGGCATCCATGGAAAATAGGTAAATTCGACGCAGTTATTGTCATTGCCGCCGCCCTCATCGGAATAGTTGTAATAGCCCAAACTATCAATTTCGAATTCATCGTCAGCCATAATTTGGTCGTTATCCACTATAAAAATAAGTTCTGTATCCCTTTGCGCCGACAAGGTGAAGCCAAATAGAGACAATACTATAGTCCAAAATGTTTTTTGTATTTTTTGCATAATCAATAAACGGATTTGCAGATTTACGAGTCTGCAAATCATCATTGTTTTGTGTTAATAGTGAAATTTAGTTCTACGTTTATTTTTTATAATATATCTTGTTTGTAATGAAGTGGTTGTGTTCCAATTAGGTTGTTTGGATCTGGTTTTTTGATAAGAATATCCGTGTTTTTTGCCTTTCATACTGCCATTTTTGCCTGCAGTGCACGAGCTAAAAGCTATTACAATGCAGATAATGCCTAAAAAACTCAAAATTTTTGTTATAAATTGTTTGCTGTTCATCATAGAAGCTTCGTTAAAATATTTTGCGTTGCAAAGATACATTTTTTTTTAATACTGCGACAGATGCCGGTTCTCTTCTCCATTTTTGTGCTTAATCCTGCAACCCTCTTTTATTGGCTGCGCAGGAAAAAAAAATGACTGCGCAGAAAAAAAAATTAGCTGCGCAGGAAAAAAAATTAGCTGCGCAGGAAATCTTCAACGGCTGCGCAGGAAAAAAAATTAACTGCGCAGGAAAAAAATTTGGCTGCGCAGCCATTTTGGATTGCTTCACTATTTAGTGAATTTAGCTGTTTTTAGCATCTCCTGCAGCTTGCTGCCGGGAGTAAAATTACGCCCTGCTTTCTTTACTGCCGAGGCGGTTGCCTCTTCTGCGGGGTCTCTGCCCTCGCTGCTGAGCGTGATGCGGAGGCTGTCTGTATTTTTACGAAAACGAAAAGCTTGATTTTCTGTTCTTTTTTACTTCACTTGATATTTCAGTGTAATGCCTGTCATCCAATTGGGGTACAAATAAGATTTTCGACCGTTCATCCTGTAAATATCATGAAAGGTCGGGAGAACACATGATGATGTTCGTATAATTTGAACATATTCTTCTGCCGAGAGATATTCTCCCCCTAAATTAAGGTAATCATTAATATTAGCTGTTTCTTTTAGTAGCTTATCAATTAACAGGCCTAAACCGAACTGTAAATCAAACTGCAAAGTGAGCGGTACGGACGAAAAGCAGTATTCAAAACGGTAAAATCGTCATAAATAAGCTATTTTTCATATTATCGTTTTTTTAGATTTCCTCTATTGCTTTAACTTGCGGTTTGAAAATTGGGGAGTATTATACTTCCCTGGCATGCCCACTTTATACCCCACCGTTACCATCCCCTTAGAGCCAAAGCCTAACTCAAAGTAAAATTGGTTTTTTGTGCCTACGCTGCAACCGAAGATATTGAGTTGGGCAGGAATTAATATGTTGGATGCGCTTATATGTATTAAAGGTTTATTATCGTACATGTATCTGCGGTAAACAGGGGGATATATAAAGCGCACAGTCACTCCCACAAATACAGAAAAATAGAGCGAGATGTCATTTTTTCGATAGAATGTGTGCCTGTATCCGGAAAAAGCTGCTAATGCTATCACAAAATTATCTCTGTTAGGATTGTAATTAGGGTCAAAGAAGAGAGAATTAGCCACTGCCGCAATCGTATTCACGGTTACTCCAATAGCATGACGAGAGGTGAAATTCTTATAATACTCTACATTTAACGCTCCTCCAAAAGTTAGCACATCGCCTGTTATAAAACTAGGGGCATACCCTGCGGATACTCCTAATTCATGGGTATAAAAATCAGGAACAGGCAGCAGTGAAATGTTCGGTATGCTATCTGTGCGTTTTTGTGCCAGCCCGGTTAGGGTTATGGCCAATAATAGTAATAATGCGGTTGCTTTTTTCATTTTTTACGGATTAGTTTCTTACTGGGATATAAAATGGTATTGTTATAGCAATAAAGGTTTCTAATTTGTATTCCATTGGAGTCAAAGTAATTTATCATAGAAGAACTATATCTTGTTTGATGCAAAGTGCTAACATATTATTCATTTAAAAGACAGGGAGCATATCAAAAAATGGCTTCCCCCTTTTTGCTTTATTCATTACTTTTTTGTTTCTACTGAAAAAATCATCTACAGAATAAATAGGGATCTTCGCAACGGAAATCTTCCTTCTAAGGCCATGTACCGAAAAAAAACCTGTTGTGTTTTTATATCGTTCTTGAATAGAAGTAAGATCATAAGAATCGTAGT
>JAISAD010000093.1 GCA_031266895.1 Bacteroidales bacterium | reverse complement strand
GCCAACTTATCAACTTTTTTCAAACGGCCTTAAAGTAGAATTTAAGCCAGGGGATATAGTAATAGAATTGGGCAAGGTTTTAAGTTTTAGATTGTAAAATAATAGGTCATGAGAAAATTCCAATTCACGAGCAAGAATTTTGATGGTGCGATTATCTATGGGTTTAACGACAGAGAAAAGATTGTGCTGCTGGATATTAGCGGTGCGACGCTGTCGGAAGAGCAGGAAAGATATATCTTTATGAATATCCCCGGCAATATAGGGACGCTCAACAATATCTATGGCAGGCAAAAAGGCGGCAAGGTAGAGGAGATCTTGCAGTCTGCACCTGCATTTGCCGACTTTTGGGCGTCATGGTTCCGCAACCGCCACAAAGACAACAGCAGCAAAAAAAAGGCAGAAATCAGGTGGAACAGGATGCCGGCAGCGCAACAGGCGGCCGCCTTCAACTACATCGGCAAATACATGATGAATATCCCTAACGGCACTGTGCCGAAACTGGCAGAGATGTATTTAAATTCTGAAGTTTGGGAAAATTAAAGCAATTTACATTCAATAGAAAGAAAGACTATGATTAAGCTAAACACAATTCAACAGGGCGATTGTCTGGAACTGATTAAAAAGCTGCCTGATGCCTCCATAGACTGCATTGTTGCCGACCCGCCGTATTTCCTTGGTGTAACCCACAACGGACAAAAGGGCGAATACAGCGACCTTGTCATTATGAAGCCTTTCTTTGAAAGCCTGTTTTTCCAGATGAACAGAGTTTTGAAAAAAGACGGATGCCTGTACTTATGCTGCGATTTCAGAACATACCCGCTTTTATATCACACAGCGCAAGAATACATGAAGATTGACAACCTGCTTGTATGGGACAAATGGCATGGAAGAGTGCAGCATTACTACTGGCTGTCGCATGAATTAATTATGTTTCATGGCAAATTGAAGAAATGCGATATTTCAATGAAAAATGTTTTTACAGTAAAAGGGTTCAACAGTGGTGCAACAAAAACCAATGGCGCAAAACTGCATCCCACGCAAAAGCCTGTAGAATTGTTTGAGAAATTTATTTTAGACAGCACCAGCGAAAACAACATCGTTTTAGACTGCTTTTTCGGAAGCGGCACAACCGCAATTGCGGCCATTAAAACCAACCGCAACTATATCGGCTTTGAATTGCAGGGAAAATACTGCAAAATAGCACAGGACAGAATCAACAGGTACAGGGGAGAGGAAAAAGAGATAGAGAATTATGAACAGAGTCAAAACCTGTTTTTTCAACAGAAATAAAAAAGTTTAAAGAATTGAATAAAAACGAACAGCTAACAGGCAATTAAAATTATTTCAATGATAAAAATCAAACTGAAAATAAAACGCGACAACTGGATCTCGATTACGGGATTGCTTGAGTTTTTGTATGAGGAAATCTTAAATTAGTATTATATGAGAACAATACGAATAAAATTAGATAAAGAGGGGTATATAAGGATGCGCTTCCTAGTTGACAAGGCGCTTACTATGCTGTATCAATCCGAGCCTGTAGTTCTTTGTGCCATTGATGCGCTTGAAGGGTTGCATGTGAGACTGATGCAGCGTGAATTTGCTACAAATTATCCCATTACTGTCCGGCTGTCGCTTTCCATGTATTGGGCGATGTCGAGGTTTGTTATTGCGCCTCTTGAGACTTTATATAGAGACAATACTGAAATTCTGGTGTTTTTGTTTGACTTAACGCTTGAATTTGACCGCCAGCTATCCATTTTAAAATCTCAGGTTTCCGCGCGCAGGGATACGCTAGTGGAGCATTTAATGTTAAAATAGCAGCACATTATGGCATACAATAATATCAATAAGTACAGGATGCACAAAAAAATCATAGAGATAACCAACAGTTACTATGATTATGAGTTGACTACTTATAAGGGTGTTTGGCGCAAGTTTATATATCCGGTTTATCCCATTAGCTACGGAAGTTATATGAAAATCATTAATTCGATATCGGATATAGATGCTGAAATAGCTCGGGAAGCAAACAAAATAGAAGAAAAAAGAGAAAACAATCAATTAAAACTCGAATTATAGCCATGACAGCGGAGCAGTTTGAAGAATGTTTAAAAGCGCTATCTATTCAATTTAACGATTACTTTAATGAGATGGCGCCGGCGATTGTGGGCAGTGTGGCAGTAGAGTACTATAAGGGCAGGTTTGACGCTCAGGGGTGGGACGGGCAGGGGTGGCCACGCGCCAAGCGGCTTACCAACCCCAAAAATTACCATATCATAACAAAAGGGGCAAGAAAAGGACAAGAGGTGGCATTGCCGAAAGCAGGCAATCCGCTTACACTGGTAGGCACGGGCTTACTGCGCCACTCTATTGAAGTAAAAGAGAGTAACAGCGAGCATGTGGTTATCTGGACTAATCCAAGCTCATTTGAATCAACAGAACCCTACGGCAGAGTGCATAACGAGGGGCTTCGTGCCGGACGTGGCGCCGGCTTTATCATGCCGAAACGGCAATTTATGGGCTACACCGAAGAACTGGGAGATATGATTATGGAAAGACTGGAAGAGGAGTTGCAAAAAGCAATTAAAAATTAAGAGACATGAGAAAAGAATTGTATTTAGAAATCAAAAACAGAATTAAGGGGATTTTGGACGCCGGCAATCAGCCTGTATTCAAGCATTTTGACCTGTGGAATCGGCAGGTAGAATTTTTGGAGCAGGAGGCCAAATTTCAGTGTCCGGCTATTTTTGTGGAGTTTAATCCTATTGTGTGGGATAAGTTGACGGAAGATGAGCAGACGGCGCTGCCGGTGGTGCGCATCCACATTGTAACCAACTGGTACGGGCAGACCGCCGACTATTCTCCTAAGGAGAGCGAGATGCTTAATTATCTGAATTTGCCCGATGTGCTTTACCAGCATCTTATGCTTTTTGATGCCGGCAGCGCGTTCCTGTTTGAACGCACCCAAAGCATCACCAATCATAATCACGAGAGGCTTGTGGATAGCGTGGAGGAGTATTCCTGCAGGATAATTGATAGATTTCAAAATTAATATCTCATGAAGATAGGTAAAATTAAAGGATTGTTATGTGTATTGATTTTTTTTGTATTTTTGCAGCGATTATAAGATAAGAGTTGGCCGCGTGCCGAAAGGTTCGTGGCAGTTGTTAAGCCGGAGCAATCCGGCTTTCCTATTTTAAAACTCATAAATCTTGCTTTTGTCGCTTGAGAAATAATAGAGCCCGTGAATGTTTAGTTTAATAAGCTCCTGTATTTCAACGTGTATTTGCTTTGATTCGTTTTCAAATTCAAATACGACAAGTTCTGCCCCCTGCTTTCTTATTGCTTTTTTAGCATAGTGAACGATGTGATTGGCGCTTGCCGTTTTCTTTAAATCGGCTGGATTTCCATTGGCGATAATGTCGTAACGCTTTTCGATTTCTTTCAAATATTCTACTGAAAATCCATTTTCAAACAAGACTTTACACATGTTTGATTCCTTATCAAACTTCTTTTCTTCCTGTTTATTGAATTGTCCCTGTTTTATGCGCTCATTGCTTACCGCCATCATTCCGCCGTTTTTCCAGTCGAAGTTTAAATAATCATTTCGATATTCGGGTTGTTTGGCTAAGTTAAGGTATTGGTCAAAGTGCTGTTGAAGTGGCTTTAAAAATGCTTCTGCCTGCTCGCGTTCTGCCTTACCTGCACCTGCAATATAACCCGCCCTGTCGGTAAATAGCTCGCCGGTGAATGCGGGGTTGCTTTCGAGGCCGCTTGAGGATTGGGTGTCGGGAGGCAGCGGGCTGCCTTTTTGCTGCTCTGTCGGCTCACTGGTTTCTACCCAGCTGCATTTGCAGCCCCAGAGGTTTCCGGGCTGGTTGCGGCTCCAGAATGGGTCAGTTTTGGCAAATACCTTGTTGTAAAAGTGCTTGTGTTCCTCGCGCCTGTTTTTGCTTACGGAGGGCAGCCATTTGATATTGGGGAGTATTTTGTTTCGGGCAGCATCGGCGGTGAACTTCAGGAACTGCCGGCCCGATGTGGCTCTCATAAGAGTTACCTGGTATTCGGCAGCCTGGTATCGGTTGTAGGTGTTGAGCAGGGCTTTGATTTGTTCAGGGCTGTCGGCCTGCATAATGGCCTCAGTAGCCTGTTGTGCCTTGAAGGCGGCAAAGTGGCTTGTGTTGGCTTTAAATTGCTGTGTAAGGTCAAAGTATTTATCGTCCGCTTTCGGGTTGCCCATGGCCAGCGATATGGCTTTGTGCAGGTTTTCCGAGTAGGACTGGTAGAGCAGCCGCATTACGGCGGCTTTGTCTCCGGCTTCCGCCAGCTGCTGCACCTGCCTGTATGTTTCGTTTTTTTGAGAGGTCGTATGCACGGGGAAGCCAGAAAGTGCCGCTACTACATTGCTTATGCTATGGTTAAAGTATTGACCGTCGAGCGTGTCAATGAGCTGTTGGGTGCGTTGTATCGGGCGGGTATTTCCCGCCCCTATACGAAAAAACTGAGCGCTCTGCCCAGCAGGTTTTGGGCTTTTTTCTTTTCTACTTTTTGCGCCGGCGTGTTATCATCGGCGGCGAGCGGGTTTTGCAGGGCAGGGAACTGCGCAAACGGATTTATGGCTTTTGCTGTCCGCATTTCTTCTTTGAGTTCTTCGTAGTTGTCAGGTTTTGGGATGTCAAATTCCTCGTACCAGAAGTCGTCGGCTACCGGCACGCGGTCGGCTACTCCGCTAATCACGTTGAATTTCTTTTGCATGTTGTCCCAGTCCGATTCGGGGGTTTCAAACCAGATTTCCCAGCCGGAGATATCGAATCCGAAGCGCTTTAATATGGAGCGGAATTGAGTATTGAGAATCGAGAGGATAAATCGCTCGTCGGCCTTGTGCTTTTGCTCTTCTACAGTAAGATGCACTTCGCCGAGCGACCGTGCGCCGTTTTCGCCCTGCTCGGTGGTCATGGTGTTGCCGAGTATGATTTTGCTGATTTCGGCGTTGCAGCTATCCTTGAGGTCTTTATATACTGTGCTGCTGCCGGCAGCGGACTGCATTTCGTGGAAGGTAATGGCTGTGCCTTCGGGATGCACGAGGTAGTTGAAGCCTCCAAATTCTTCCATTTCACGGATTAGCTTTTCGCGGGTCTCGTTGTCGTAAGCTGGGTAGGTGGCTTCGCGGAACGGAGCCCCAAACATCTCGGCAAACTGCGACCAGTCTCCGAAGCCGCCGCGCTTGTACACTACATATTGCACGGCAGGGCAGAGCAGCCCCATATTTTTTTCTTTGCCCGCCCAGATCATATAGCGATTAAGTGGCGGCTCTTTGTAGGGAAAGTCTCTTGATGTGCCGGATTGCTGTACGGATATGCATTCAAATCCGGGTTCAGGATGCACGTGCTTTCGCGGGATTAGGTCGTAGTCTATATTGTACTGCTCTTCCTCTTCGTTCCACCAGATATTATTGATTTGGATTAGGGTGTAGCCGTAAATTACGGTATCCAGGAGATCGCTGATTAGCTCGTTCATTGACGGGGAGTTAAGCATTTTTTCCAGCTCTTCGTGGCTTTTCCCGTCTTTGGAGCATATCAGGGTTTTATTCAGGATAGCGTCTTTTCTTTTGTTCCATACCGCAACAATCTGTCCGTCGAGCATAATGTCATCATACATGTCGTAGAGCAGTACGCGTGAGGGATTCATGATACTTTCAAAGGATCGGATCGCTGTGCGCCAATTTTCAATATCCTGCGTTTTGCGGTTTATGGTTCTGATGTCTATTTGATTGATATTTATCCCGCCTTTGGGAATAGTTCCTTTTTTAACTTTTACTGCCATGTTGATTAGGGATTAAAAACTACGAATTGGGGATTTACCATTGGTTTTTGCGTTTTTTGTTGCCGCCGAATGCGATAAAGTTGCTGCCGCCTTTCAGGGGGTCGGTAAGTCTTTCGAGGCCGTGCAGGGAGGCTTTTTCGGTCTGCACGCTTTTCAGGAATGCGATGTTGTCGCGGTACACTGTGACGCGGCTTTCGGGCAAGACTGCGGGATTGCCGATATTGTAGATATTATAGATGGCGATGTCTCTTGCTATTTTGAGGATCATCGGGTTGCGGGCTGCGCCTGTTCTGGCAAACTCGGCCTCCATATCGTATCGCGCGGAGAGGTAACTCTGCACCTCTGTAAGCGCTTCGCTAATGGCGTTGCGCATGTTTTGCTCGGTTCTGCCCACGGAGAGCAGCTCTTCCATGTAGCCGCCCGCGTTCAAGTCTTCGACTGTCAGGTACATGTTGCCTATTTTGTAAAGTAAATAGAGTGATTCTGGAGAAACAGCGCATCTCTCATCTCTTTTTTCAATACTCCCTGCTTAATCAGGAAGTTTACGTGTGCGCGGTCGTACACTCTTATCCTGTTGAAGATTTTGATAACATAGTATTTTTTTTTCGTTAGCCTGTGCATTTTGTTTGCATATCGCACCGCATTTTTTACCCGAAGAAATCTCATTAACCTTTTGCATAATTCTATCATTTTAATTTGATTTTAAATATTGGTTTATTGTCGTTTAATTTGCATTATACTCTTTTTCTGTTCGCCGGTTTTCGTCCCTTTGTAATGGCGCCGGCACAATTTGCGGCTATCTTACTGTTAGCTATCCAGTAAGCGCCCTCCACACAGTCGGCGCCGTCGGCAGGCGAGTGAAGCTCAGGAGTTATCAGCAGAAACTCTTCGGCGAGGCGCTGCATGTGCGGGTCGCCTTTCATGGCTTCGTTGAATACGAGGCGTGCCTGCCTGTTGAGCGGTTCAAGGTTGCCCTCTATTCTTGAAAATTTATCCGGCTTTTTGCGCGTGTCGGGCGAAACGGACAGCATGCTGTCTGTTTTGGCCTGCCCTACAAACAGGGGCATAATTACCTGTTGAAACATGGGGTCTTGGAGGGTGTTGTTTTCAATATGATTGTAAACCTGGGTTGCCGTGCCGACAAATCTGTTTATCTCGTAGAACCACGCTACAAATTCGGCATTGGTAGCGTGGTCTAATTTTCCCTTGATGACATAAGTAACGGCGTTTTGAATACCAACAAGCCAAGCCGCTTTTCTTGAAGATTTGGGGTTTCTGCTATTGGATGGCGAGGGGTCTCCGTAACACACGAGGAAGCGGAACGTGTTCAGCGGCGGTACTTTCCCGTAGGTTATCTCTTTGAATACCGTGCCCTCTGTTAGCGGGTTGTTGAAGTACTCTTGCTGGGCACTGCGGGTTGATATTTTCGACAGGATAAAATCTATCTGTTCTTCGCTGTTTTTCTCCGGCCACGTGCTTTTACCGTGCTTGTCGCGTATGTTGATGATGTCCCAATGGGAGGCTATTTTTCCGGCGCGGACTATGCAGCTGTCTTTAGCTATAATATTGCCGTTGAACAGGATGCGAATATTTTCCGATATGTCGAGTGTGGGAATAAGCGCCTGTTCTATCCAGTCCCATTTGGTTTTAATGCGGTCGGGATTGCGGCACTCTTCGTCCGTGTCTATGTCGTCCACAAGAATGAAGTCTGGGCGTTTGCTTTTGTTACGAACCCCACGCGGCGATTGTCCTGCGCCGATGGCTTGGAAAGCGCATCCGCATTTGGTTATCAGGTCGCCGGCTTCCCATTTAATGAGGGATTGCTGGGGTTCGTAGTCCTGAGCGATGCGCAGGTTTTGCTCGAACTCAAGCCGGAATGGGGTGAGCAGTTTTACGGCGCTGTCGTAAGTAGCCGATACGATAAGTACGTTTTTCACCTGGCCGGTAAGGGCAAGGTAAACAATTTCCATCATGGAGCGGGCTGATTTGGCCATGCCTCTGCACCATGAGCGCACCTCGTACCAGTGGTTGTTGGCAAGCAGCCGCCTGGCGGCCGCCCGGTGGAACGGTGCGGCCGGCGATTTGCAGTAGCCGGCGAAGTAATAGGCAAACCATTCTTCGGGATTTGCTTCAAGTTTTTTCCGGCGCCCCAGGGTGACTTCGGCCGACTCGCTTTCGTCTATTTCGCCGGCTGTAATGAATTGGCTGTAGTACTGTTCCCATTCGGCCAGCAGTTGCCTGTCTGTTTTTTTTCTTGCGGCCATCAGAAGCAGGATTTAATGTAGGCATCGAAAAGGGATGCCACCTCTTTGACAAATTCAGGACGTCCGACGCCGGAGGTTTTTCTCACGAAATTCAAAAACTGCTTGCCGGTTTCTATCTTTTCTGCCGTATTGGTTTCGGTTTCGAGGTTTTTTATAGATGCGGTAATCTTGAGCACACTGTCGGCCTCTTTGCTGTTCATGACGCGCTCGCCCTTATCCTTTCCCATTACGCTGTCGCGTATCTCTTTAAGCTGGAGATAGAGGTAAGACAATACTTCATCCTTTGCGGTAAGCATTGATGTCTTTAGCTCTTCCCATTTACCATCCTTAACCCACGCACACATGGTTTTCTGGGAGACGCCAACCCTTTCGGCCAACTCCTTTTGGGTGATGCCGGGTTCGGACAGGTAGATTTTCTTTGCGTAATCCCTGCGTTGCTCTCTCGTTATCTCTGTTGCCATGTTTCGCTTTTTGAGTGCAAAATTGGTTTTTTAAAATTGGAAAAACCAAAAAAGTATCAAGGATTGAATTATTAGCTTAACCCTTGATACTTTTGCATGTATTCCAAAATAATCATTCTACTTTTGCAGCGCAAAAGCGCGGAAAGACAATGAAAGAGAGAGAACGGGAAGAGGTATTAATCACGACGGAAGGCAACAGCATAGCAGTTTATATATATGGAGTTATACGCAACGATTCTGATGTGAATGTAAATCATATTGTGAAGGAGCTTGAAAAGCTGAGCAAAAAGCAATTCAAGGCCATTACACTTTACGTTAATAGCGATGGTGGCGAAGTGGGGGCAGGCATAGCGCTGTTTAACTGGTTGAATCGTTCCGGCCTTAAAGTGGAGTGGGTTGTGGACGGGGTGGCTGCAAGCATGGCGGCTATCATCATGAGCAATCCGAAACATAGTGTAAAGATGCACAAGTATGCCAAGTTGATGTACCACCGGGTTCGCGGGGATGTTTACGGAACGAGTGAGGAGCTTAGGGCTTCGGCTGAGATGATAGATACGTTCGAAAACAGCATTATAGAGATGCTGGCAGAGCGGCTTCGCGATACGCACGACAACGTTAAGGCTAAATTTTTCAATGCTACGGATAAGTGGATATCAGCACGGGAGGCCTTAGCGCTAGGCTTGTGCAACGAGATTTTGGAGAGTAGCAATAATATTAAAGAGATTAACGGCGAAGTGTCAGCGCACGAAGCCTTTAATTATTATAAAAATCAAATCACAAATCAAAAAACTAAAAAGATGTTTAAAGACAAAAAAAGTTTTGCCGTTGCGCTTAATTTGCTTGAGTCTGACTTGGACGATGAGGCTGTTGTGCTCAAAAAAGTACAGGATGTCATTGCCGAGAACAGAGTTTTGAAAAAAGAGCGTGATGAGGCAAGAAGGGCCAAAGATGATGCCGAAAGCAAGGTGAAAGCCTTTAATGAATCTCGCGTCAAGAACCTGATTGACCGCGCCGTTTCCGACAAGAAGATTGACGAGAGCGAGCGCGATACTTACAAGCAACTCGCCGAACAGGATTTCGATTTGTGCGAGAGGGTGCTCAGCAAGCAGCAGGCGCCAGCCAGAGTTGCCAATCAACTCGACCCATCCGGCAATCAAATTCCTGAAAGCCAAAAGGCTTGGACTTTTGACGACTATCACAAAAACAACAAGCTCGAAAATCTGAAAGCTACCAATTGGGACGTGTACAGTAAGTTGTATGCTGCAAAATTTGGTAAAGAGCCAGGGAAAGGAGGCAGCTATGTGGGTTAATCTCCATACAAACGCAAGTTACAATTTTGCCGCTCCGGAAATTCCGGAACACGAGGGAAAAATCATTGAAGTAATTTTCCCCGTGATTGACACGCCGAGTGTTGATGTTTCCGGTGCTTCGGCAGACGTAGGGGTGAAAGCCAACACGCTCATTGACTTGGGTGAGATTTCGGGCAATAAAACGCTCAACGTTACTGCTGCTGACAATCTGAAAAAAGGAGGTCGCGTTACGGTTATTTTTGCCAGCGATGCTACTGCAAGAACGGTAACCTTTGCAGAGGTAGCCATAGTCGGCGTTGCGAGTAAAAAAACAGTTCAGGAGTTTATTTTTGACGGTACCGATTTTGTGCCGGTGGCCGCCGCATTATCAATTTAACAAAAGGAAAGGAGAACAAAAAAATGAAGTTACTTAAATTTGGACTTAGTGTGCTGTGCGCCGCACTCTTTGCCGTAACACTTGGCGCAGCTACAATGCCTGCTGTGGGCATCGGCGCATTTGCGGTCAGCACTCTGGGAATAGAGACTGCCGGATTGCGCATGGGCATTACCCCCGAAATCTGGACGGATTATAAACTCTATGTAACCTTAGAACCTTGCGTAATGGCGCTGGCGCAATTGCATGGGCACAATTGGGTACGCTTGTTTACGCCGCTTCTGACCCGAAGAGGGGCTATACGTTGCTTGACAAACCACTCTTGCATCCTAAAACAGAAGTGATTGCT
>JAISAD010000084.1 GCA_031266895.1 Bacteroidales bacterium | reverse complement strand
GAATGGAGGGTGGCCTGGGTTTTAAGGTCAGGCCAGCCGGCCAGGCAGTCGGGGGTGATTTCGAAGCTGCAGAGCGAAAAGCCGCTGTAGGAGTAATGGGTTTTGGTGGTGCGCGCTGTTCCGCTAAATTCTATCGCGGTGCGGTTGTTAACGAAGCGGGTGTTGCGGGCTCTTATGCTGCCGGTGAGTACGGTGCTGTTTTCTTCGGGCGCTATGACTCTGATGGCGGTTTGGGCATTGCTTACTGTGGCTCCGTTTTGCAGCGTTACTACGCCCTGTGCCCCATAGTCGGTGGAGTCTGATACAGGGATGCTGTACACTTTAACCCCTGTCCACATTTGGCCGTCGCAGGCGTTGGTGAGCGTGCCGCCATCTATGATGAGATGGCCGCCGCCCTGTATGCGGATGTCGGCGCCGGGCGTGCAGTAAACGGGTGCTGTTATTCTCAGTTCGCCGTTCCAGCGGATATTCAGCTCCCTGTCCAGGGTGACGGGCGTATTCCAGGTAATGTGCTGGTTGCCGGTAATATCAAAGCTGCTGGGCAGGGGCGGCAGGGCGGAGTTGCCGGATACCGTGATGTCAAACTGCTTTACTTCCTTATTGTAGCTCAGGTTTGAGGAGGTGGCTTTTATCCATGCCGACCCTGCAGTTTTGGCTCTAACCTGGACTGTGGGCGTGCCCTGTCCCGATACGATTTCCAGCCCGAGGCTGCAGGTCCAGGTTACGATGGTGTTGTTTACCTTGTTGGCGGGCAGGTGCAGGGTTACGGTCTTCATCTGGCACAGTTGCATGGACTGGCTGCCATCCATATTAATATAGGTTTCCAGCTCATTGACTAAGTAATCTACAATATGCTGATCGAATGTAACATGGTACATGTTTTTAGCATCACCCGGTCCGCAGTAGCTTTGAAAAGGAGTTAATTTTCGGGCTACCAGGTCCACGCCTGATATATCGGTACAGTGATCCACATTGCCCTGAATGTCGAGCGTGCTGGTGATGGGCATAAAGCAGTGAGTATGAAGGTTGGTGTTGACAACCGGGCCAAGGGATTTTACCGCACTTTCTATCTGATCAAAGGTGTTGTAGTTGCCGCCCGGTGCTGCATCGGGACTGCATTTGCCGGTATTGTTATTAAATCCTCTTGTGGTAGAAGTGGAAAGAATTAGAAAGTTGTATAAAACTTTCATTACTTCTCCCGTGCCTGAGTTCAGAGCACTGCGAAGTGTTATATCGGCTGTAATCGGGGTAGCCCCAAGCAAGGGAGTTAAGGCGAAGGTCCACAACAGCTGTGCATTAAAAACAATCTGATAGGCTGTTCTGTTGGGTACATTATGGAAGCTGCCATTGGCTACCGCTATCTTGCGCAGCTTTTCAGGATAGCCGTTGGTTGCCGGATTATTGGTTCTTCTGACAGTATTCCAATGCGTATAGTAGGGAAGTCCCAAAGGGCTGGCATGGTGCGTTAGCATTTGCAGGGCTGCAGGACAGCAGAGTGTTTTGTCCCACTGCTCCTTGGCGGCAAAAGAGAAGTATTTTATCAGCTCCTGCGCTCCCATGCTGATGTTGGCCCCCTGATGCGGCGAGTCCAGGCTCACCCACAGGCGGCAGTTGTGATCGCCGTGACGGCAGTTGGCATCGCCGGGGTGCTGCTCCATGTAGGTAAGCGCATAGCGCGTAATCTGTCCGCCCATGCTGGGGCCTACTATTACAATTTCCTCCTTGCTGCCATTCCACATAAGCCTGTCATTGATCCGGTTGATCACCTCTATGCATACCATGGCATTCTTTTCAATATAGCCGCCCCCTTCCGGAAAATCCAGTACTACCAGGTCGTAACCGTAATCTTCTAGTAATTTGCGCGCGAAATTAACCGTATCATGTTCTTCTTCATCAAAATAGTCCATCAGTTTCCAAAGAGACTTCGCTGTTGCATCCTTGTCTCCATTTAAATGTTTTTCAAACTGCCGCTTATTGCCCGGGTCAAAGCCATCCACTATCAGCACAGGCTTTCTCAGCTTTTTATCGGAATGGGCATAATATACCCACACATTGCCCTTATACTTTCCGGTATTTCCGGCATAGTCGGCATAGTCAATTTTAGCCTCAATCTGGGGATAGTGTCCCCATGTACTCATGTCGTTATCGGACACCTTGTCATACTTATCCATCCATGGCCAGTTACTGGGCTGCTCTACACCCTTGGAGCCTCCAGAGGAATTTTCGATGCTGACTTGAGAACGGGTAACTGCGGTGTCGCCATTGCCGAATATGGCCATAAACTGCATGACATACAGCCTGCTGCTGTCGTAATAGACGGTTACGCTGCTGTTTAGCCTTACGGGCTGCCAGCCGCTGCCAGCTCCAAAATTGGCATAGAGCTGGGCAATGGGATTGCCGGTATTGTCAAAGCGCAGCAGCTCTTTAAAGCAGAAGGTAACCGAAGAACCTTGCATACGCTCTGCCAGGGGCGAAACTATAAAGGCCGTTTCTTCCCGATAGAGCGAAGCGGCAACGGAACGGTTTTCCCTGATTACGCTGTCGGCGTCCCAATAGAGCTTTTGCCTTATTACGGTGTCATTTAACACATTGTATTTGCAGTGCAGGATGCCTATATCTACAGTACTGGACAGATTTCCGGCGGCATCGGCCAGTTTGTCCGCATCGAAAGGCAGCCGTGCAGCAGGGATAAAAGCCGCTTCGTACAGTTCGCGACAGGCCTGCTTAAATACCTCGGCATTGGCCGTATCCTGCCGGGCGCGAACTGTACTGAATCGGTACAATCCTGAAAAGGGAAGCACTCGATTATACAAAATGCCTGTGGTAGCTTCTGCTCTGCTTACATGTTGAAAAACACTGTCAAACATGTGGGTAAATTCTTCCGATTGAGCTTGTAATGTGAATACTGAAATTAGTATCAGCAAAAAAATTGAAAACTTTTTCATTTGACTTATATTTTAAATTTCGTTTTATTTATTTTCTAATCTCCATTGCTTACCATAATAATCGTCAAAGCCGATTAATCCCTGGTATTCGTCAAAATATATCTTTACAGCATCAATTAACATTCCGCCTTCATTGGGAAAATCACAGTTTGTCTCAATTGACAATACATTATTATATATTACTTCATTAATATTCATTATTTCTTTAGAGTTGTCATAATTAAATTCTATTGTAAAATAGTATGGTAAGTCAGATGTGATTTTTCCAATTAAATGAGCTGAGTATTCTTTGTAAATATTTTCTTTTGCTATATTGATCTCTATAGGATACTTCCAAATCTGAATTAAAAATGTATTGTTAGTTTTTAAATCTAGTAATTTAATACGCTTATATTCATGAAAAAAATAAGATTGGTTATATCCTCCCAATCCCCCGAAATCAAATTCTCGTCTAAAATCTTGCTTAATTTCTCCTATTTTAAACTTTCTCGTTTCCCCATTTTCATTCACAAAAGTAAAGATTTTGCCCTCAATATAGTGGGGCAGCAGTTTTAGTTTGTCCTCTTCGGTAAAGCGATAGGTTACGATTTCTTTTTTACAGCCGCCCGATAATAAGATAATGGCGGCTAAAATGAGTGCTAACTTCAACTTTTTCATATCAATCTGCTTTTATTTGAGTTATTATGCCTGTTATTTACTGTTTTTTAGTCTCCATTGATGATTATTTATATCATCAAAGCCGATGATTCCTTGATATTCATCATAATATGTGATAGTTGCATCTATCAACATACCTCCATCTTTCTTAACATCTTTTTGAGGTAATTCATAAACATTTACATACGTTATTCCATTGAAAGTAAAAGTTGAAGTTATTCCATCGTATATAAAATGTATACCAAATGTGAAAGGATCAGATTTCCCAATAGTCCCCAATAGCTGAGATGGCAATTCCTTAAATAGATTTTCTTTGGCTAAATCAATATTTATAGGTTTTCTATAAATACTTATTCTAAACTTATTTTGAGTTTCTATATCAATTAAATCAACATGTTTATATTCGTAAAAAAAATAATATTCATCATTGCCTCCTAATCCACGATATTCGCGTTCTTGAAAAATACCTTGTTTAAATTCTACGACCTTAAACTTTCTTGTGTCTCCGTTTTCATTCACAAAAGTAAAGATTTTGCCCTCAATATAGTGGGGCAGCAGTTTTAATTTATCCTCTTCGGTAAAGCGATAGGTTACGATTTCTTTTTTACAGCCGCCCGATAATAAGATAATGGCGGCTAAAATGAGTGCTAATTTCAACTTTTTCATAGTTTATTATTTTATATTATTAGACTTTGCAAAAATAGTAATTTTATTTATGTAAGGTAGAATTCTGTTGTAGAGTTTGACCTATTATCTTCTTGATTAATAAAATTGAGTAACCCAAAGGGTGTCAATAACTACTACTTGTGGATTTTTTTTACTCGCTTTTTCTGCAACTTGCTGAACTATATCTACATTAAAACTTTTTCGTGGCACATTAAACCACACATTTTGCACATTTGCTATGCAATGGTAACGTTTCATTTCCCAGTTATCTACTGATTTAACAAAACGGAAAGAGTAATGCCCCTTAGAATTTGTTCTAACTCGTTGGACATTTCCAATATTCCAACCCATCATACCAGAATTCGGATTATATTCGGCTTCGATTGTTACTTCCATACTTGTACATGGTGATATAGTTCCATCCAGATATTTATAAAATACGTGCCCTTTGCCGGTTACATGCTTATAATATTTAAGGATTCTGCCCTGTTCGTCTTTTTCGCAACTAAATAAAAATATTGTTGCCATTAAAATGAGTGCTAACTTTAACTTTTTCATATCAATCTGTTTTTATTTGAGTTATTATGCCTGTTATTTACTGTTTTTTAGTCTCCATTGATGATTATTTATATCATCAAAGCCAACAAGACCCTGATATTCATCATAATAAATTGTTTTTGCATCTAAAAGCATTCCTACTTCTGTGGATTGTGCAGCTTCGTTTTCAATAACAAAAACATTTTCATGAACTGTCCCATTAATTACATGTGTACTTTTCCCGTACTCATTATTAAAATAAATACCGAAATTAAATGGACTAAGAGGGTAACCAGACCCAATAGTTATTATTAAGTACGAGGGATATGATTTATAAATATTATTTCTCGCTAATTCGACATCCTTTGGATAACGATTAATATTAATTCTAAACTTATTATTAGATGCTAAATCTATCATATCTATTCGTTTATATTCAAAATAAAAATATTCCTCACCGCCTCCATACATACCACCCAATACAGCATCTAATTTTATATATTGTTTAAATTCTACGACCTTAAACTTTCTCGTTTTCCCGTTTTCATTCACAAAAGTAAAGATTTTGCCCTTAATATAGTGGGGCAGCAGCTTTATTTTATCCTCTTCGGCAAAGCGATAGGTTACCGGTTCCTTTTTGCAACTTGCGGCCAGGCACACAAGTGCTACAATCCATAATGTTACTTTTATCGGCTTCATGGTTGTTTTTTTTAAGTTGCTATTAATTTTATACAATTTTGAGTGCAAAAATACTAAAAAGAATTAAATCAGCTAATGAGTGTT
>JAISAD010000070.1 GCA_031266895.1 Bacteroidales bacterium | reverse complement strand
AATGATGAGGTAGTGAATAGCCTGTCGGTACGTGGAGGCTATCCGGTAGAACGCAAATTGATGAAACAGTGGATTCTGCGTGTCTCCGCTTATGCCGATCGTCTGCTCAAAGGGCTGGAAAATCTGGCGTGGAGTGATTCGTTAAAAGAAATACAACGTAATTGGATTGGTCGCAGCGAAGGGGCATTTGTGCAATTTTCAATGGACAGTCATGTCCAAACACTGGATATTTTCACCACTCGCCCCGATACAATATTTGGAGTTACTTTTATGGCACTCTGTCCCGAACATCCATTGATTGAACAAATTACAACATCTGAACAACAGAAAGAAGTTGAAAAATATGTCCACTGGACACGCAATCGCAGCGAAACCGAACGCCAAACAGATATAAAAAAGGTGAGTGGCATCTTTACCGGTGCTTATGCTATAAATCCTTTCACCCAAGAAAAAATTCCTATATGGATAACCGAATATGTATTGGCCGGCTATGGTACAGGCGCTATCATGGCTGTGCCGGCTCACGATAGTCGCGACTATGCATTTGCCAAGCATTTTCAGATCCCCATCAAAGAGGTAATCGCAGGTGGCGATATCAGCGAGGCTGCTTTTGAAGCTAAAGATGGCGTTTGCATCAATTCTGATTTCATCAACGGAATGACGGTGAAAGAGGGAGCAAAAACCGTCATTGATCGCATCATTGAAATGAAAATTGGTTATGGAACAGTCAATTTTAGATTGAGAGATGCCATTTTCAGTCGTCAACGCTATTGGGGCGAACCGTTTCCGATTTATTATAAAGATGCAACTCCCCATTCCTTGCCGGAGTCGGAGCTACCGCTGCTGCTGCCCGATATAGACAAATACTTACCCACTGAAAGCGGAGAACCTCCCTTGGCGCGAGCCACCAATTGGAGCACAAAAGAGGGTTATCCGCTAGAGAGCAGTACCATGCCCGGTTTTGCCGGTTCAAGTGCCTACTATCTACGCTACATGGATCCTCATAACGACAAGGCATTAGTATCGCCCAAAGCCAATCTATACTGGCGCGAGGTGGATTTATATGTTGGAGGAAGCGAACATGCTACCGGCCACTTAATTTATGCCCGCTTCTGGAATATGTTTCTCTTCGATATTGGAATAACTTGCGTCGAAGAGCCGTTTAAAAAACTTATCAATCAGGGCATGATACAGGGGCGCTCCAGCTTTGTATATCGTATTAACGGCACAAATCAATTTGTCTCTTTCGGGTTAAAAGAGCAGTTCGAGGTTACCCCTATTCATGTAGATATCAACATTGTAAAAAATGACATGCTTGATATGGAGGCATTTAAAAAGTGGAGACCCGAATTTTTAGATGCCGGATTTATTTTGGAAGAGGGTAAATATATCTGCGGATGGGAAGTGGAAAAGATGTCGAAATCGAAGTACAATGTGCAAAATCCGGATGACTTGGTAGAACACTACGGCGCAGATACTTTGCGCATGTATGAGATGTTTTTAGGACCAATTGAGCTGGCTAAACCTTGGGATACCAATGGCATAGAAGGAGTATTTCGTTTTTTGAAAAAATTCTGGAGACTTTATCACGATAATAGCAATCGGTTTATAATCAGTGAAGAAGAGCCTACAGCTGTCGAATACAAAATTTTGCACCGTACGATTCGGAAAGTGGAAGAAGATAATGAACGCTTTTCTTTTAATACAGCTGTGAGCGCTTTTATGATTTGTACCAATGAACTGCTTGAATTGAAATGCAATAAGCGTAAAATCTTAGAACCGTTGGTTGTTTTGCTGTCGGCATACGCACCGCATACGGCGGAAGAGTTATGGTCGCTCATGGGACACGCTACTTCGGTAATAACTGCCGATTTTCCACAGTTTGACGAACGCCATGTACAAGAGAGCAGCTACAGTTATCCTGTTTCATTCAACGGGAAAACCCGCTTTCAGAAAGAATTGCCTTTGAATATGGAGACCAAGACAATAGAAGCGACCATTCTGGCTGATTCCGAAACCCGCAAATGGCTTGCCGGCAAGCCAGTAAAGAAAGTGATTGTAGTGCCTAAAAAAATTATCAATATTGTTTGCTAAACTATTGATTTCGTAAAAATAGCAATGAAGTGAAGCAAAAAGATTTTATCTTTAACATTGGCTTACTCATTTTCTTAAATCTGCTGGTTAAGCCGATTTGGATTTTAGGAATTGATGTAGGGGTACAAAACAGTGTGGGCGCCGCCAGTTACGGGCTTTATTTTGCTGTGTTCAACTTTACATTTCTATTTAACATGCTGTTAGATATGGGCATAACCAATTTCAACAATCGCAATATTGCCCAAAATGCACAACTGCTAGCGAAACATTTATCGGGCATTATTGCCCTGCGATTTTTGTTAGGGGGTTTTTATATGGCGCTTATTTTCATTGTTTCACTTATTATCGGCTATAGCGGATTTCAGTTGCAATTGCTTTTTTGGGTAGCACTCAACCAATTTTTGAGCTCCTTTATCCTCTACCTGCGTTCTAATATCAGCGCACTGCTAATGTTCAAAACCGATAGTTTTATTTCGGTTTTAGACCGTCTGATAATGATACTCCTTTGCGGAATCCTCCTATGGGGTAATGTAACCACACAACCTTTTAAAATAGAGTGGTTTGTCTATTGTCAAACGGCTGCCTACTTAATTGTATTTCTTATTACGGGAGTGATTGTATTGTGTAAAGCACGCCCTCTCAAACTCTATTGGAATATCACTTTTTACCGCATGATCATCAAAAAGAGTTTTCCTTATGCCATTCTCTTTCTACTAATGTCGTTCTATTGCCGTATTGATTCCGTTATGATTGAACGGTTACTACCGAACGAAATTTCAACTTTTCAGGTGGGTATTTATGCCGCAGCTTTTCGCTTGTTGGACGCCCTCGTGATGATTGCCTACCTCTTTTCAGTCATTTTGCTACCTCTTTTTGCCAAAATGCTGAAAAACAAAGAACAAATAGAGCCAATTATAAAATCTTCTTTTTCAATACTTTATTTTTTTTCAATCACGGCAACAATTTTGTTAGTCAAGTACCGTTATCCGATTTTAAATCTCTTGTATGACGATCATATTGAAGAGATAGCAGCCATATTCCAACTGCTGTTTCCCTGTTTAATACCAATGTCATTTACCTATATCTTTGGCACATTACTGACGGCCAACGGCAATATGAGATTACTGAATATAACGGCAATAGCCGGTATTATACTCAATATGTGTTTAAATTTGATTTTAATTCCTCACATGAAAGCGGAAGGAGCAGCTATTGCCAGCCTTTCTACTCAAGGCATAATCTCTATCATTCAAATAATCATTGTGTTTTGCGAATTAAAAATTTCGCTTAATACTCTGCCTTATTTGCGCTGCATTGGTTTCACCGTACTGTTTATTGCAGGAGAATGGCTATTATTCAAATACGTAACGCTTAATTTCTGGCCACACATTGCTCTTTCATGTATCACTGCGATATTGTTAGCCTTATCTACTCGTCTTATCCGCATATCAACACTTATCAATCAACACTCGTAAAACATTACAGCTATTTCCAGTTAAAACTGATAAAAAAGGCTAAATGCCAATAAATCATTATATTGGTATTTGCGCAGGAAATCACGCCGCCATTCAGGTTTGCGCACCGGTATAATAGAGGTACTCCAACGTAAATTTATGCCATAATGCTCTTTAAAAAGATAACCTATTCCAATATCCAATGCAACTTCATACCATCTGAATTTTTCATCAATATTCCTTTTTTCGCCATCTATTTTTTCAATATAATGAAAAAGCACATTGAAAGCCGGCCCAATTTCAATCTCCAATCCTCTTAATTTGTTGGTAAATGGAGCTAATTTCAGTAATAACGGAGCTTCCACATAAAAGAGATTGAGTGCATAATTGTTGATAAAAGCGGTACTTCCAGGCGAAACATACGTATGACTGCCCTTCATTATAAAATTAAGCTCAAACTGCAACTTAATTTTGGCTGACGGGACTACCGGAAAATTGGCAAAAAGTCCTGCATAGCCGCCAAACTTATTAAACCCTGACAAATCATCGCCCGAAATTTGAGAGGCGGTAAATCCCGCACGTACGCCACCGGTAAAAGCACTCTTAGCCTTATTAACACTTTCTTCCTGTGCTATCCCCATTACATTTAATCCTACAGCAATAAAAAAAATAACAATTCTATTCATAGTTTCTCTTAATTTCTTATTTCATTAAATTATAGCAAGTTGCATCTCCATATCTTCTATTTCTCCTATTCCAAGTTTGCATTCAGAATATCTCCAATGGGAATAACCTGCAAACCCGAAATGCCCTGTGCCT
>JAISAD010000058.1 GCA_031266895.1 Bacteroidales bacterium | reverse complement strand
TAAATTTTCCTCTATTTTTATTTTTCAAGTTTTCAAAAAATAGGTTTCGTTCTTGTTGTACGTTATGTCTCATAATTGTCCTCTCAATCGCTAAAAATTAATGAAAAGTATCATAAGACGATGATTCTTTTCATATATATGCCCTAGTATCATAATAATAACAATTAGTTAAGAAAATGTTTACATTGATTAATTATTTCTTTCAAAGAAATAAAAGTGTAATGTTTAAAAAATGTGATAGCTACTTGGTATATCGTCAACGCGATAGAAGAATATCATCTCTGCATTTGAGTAAACGATCTACAGATTATTCAATATTTACCATTTTCTCGCTTTTGTGCGGAAAAATATCGAATTAAACAGCTGTGCAATGAAGAAAAATTGTAAAGAGGAGGAATTGCCGGCAGGACGCCCGGATCTTGTGCGCTGGCCTTTGAAAAGCGACTGTCACCATAGTGGAGTTTCCGCTTGCCAATTTGGATCAAAATAAGGCAATTTCAGCAGAAATCCCTCTGCCTATAACAAAACCGTTCAAATGTCTTGTTATTTTTTCAACGACTTTATATCTTCAATAGAAAGTCCGGTAAATTCAGATATATCGTTCAAGGAGATGTCTTTCTTTAACATTCTAATTGCAGATTCTTTCTTGCCGATTGTGATGCCTTCTTCCTTTCCGATTGCGATGCCTTTTTCCTCACCAATTGCGATTCCCTTTTCTGTAGCAACCGTAATTTCGCTATTTCTATCGTTGAGCGTCCTTAATCGCAAATCTGCATTGGCTCGAACCTCTTTATCTGAGCTGATATATTTCAGTCGATCCATTGCGTCCTTGACGTCCTTAATCTTCAAAAAAACATCATCCAGCAAAAGCGGGTCCTTCAAAAACGACAACCACGCCGTCAACAGATCCTGCGCATCCGCGTCTTTCGGATTAAATTTCTCCAGTTCGACAAAAATGACCCTCATTGTATCGGCCATAATTCTGTGGGGAGCATGGACGGTCGGCTGAAACGTCATGTAGGCCTCGTTTATGGCGTCTGGCCCATCAATTACATTTTCGCCAAGAATCCAAATGCCGATGACCCTTGCTGCTTTATAGGATTGGTTGGCGCCGATCGTTCCGGGCACCATATTTGCGACATAATGGCAGGCGCGCTCAGGAATTTCGCCTGTGTTCTTTATCTGGATTTCGATATCTATCTCTGTGTCATCGTTGCAAGTGGCGCGCACATCCAAGCGGCTGGCTTTGTCATCCTTAAAAATTTTCGGAAATTCTGTATTCGTCAGAACCAGCTTTTTAATCGACGGATTGCCTTTCAACAGGGCATTTAAAAAGGATATTAAAAGGTGTTCATATTTTTTAACGCCGAAAATATTCTTAAAGATATAATCAAGTTTTGGGTCTAGTAAAGTGGTTACCATCTGTTTTGTGTTGCTCATGTCCACTACTATGTTTAATTATAGCATTGTTTGCATAATGAGCATAATTCTTTCCATAGGTCAACATAGGAAAAAGTGCACAATAGCCATTGATAAATTCTTTTACAAACACTATAGCTGCAGCCTAACGCAACTACTTATGAACGCAAATTCACCATTTTAAATGCGTGCAGGTTTGCCACATTTACTCAAAAACACGGGTTTGCTTCAGGTTTTCGCGGCTTGTGTAATTGAAAATTGCCGAATTTTGGCCCGCCAGGTCAGGTAGTCTATCAGAGACGCGTTTGAAAATCAAGCAAAAAGTTATCAAAAAAAATCATATATTCTGCGCGGTTTAGCAGGCAGCAGTTGCTGGTGTGGCTTGCCACAAATTGTCTCCGTGAGCCGGGTTTGATGCATTTTTGCCCAAACGGAGAGAAATAATCTCCGTTGCTAGCGGCTCAAGAATGGTCTCCGTTTGATGGCATTAATACCGCAGTTTACATGGATCTGAAGCAAATTTTATTAAAATTAGGTTGTAAGTGCGGTCGTAGCTAGTTTGATTTATCCTGGAGGTCAGTTGCAAAGCGAAGGCCACGATTGTTGTTCCCTGCAGGCTGCGTGTATTAAATACTTAATACGAAGTCATGGTAAATATACGTTTATTTCAATTACTTTCTGAGTTTCAAATTTGTGGAAAGATGAGTAGGTTTTACCTTTTTTTAGGAGTGGACATGAAAAATATTTTTCTTCAACAGCTACACTTTTTCGAGAGGCATGAAAAAAAAGCCAAAGACAGACATCAAAAACTGCAGCATGCTTGCAATCGCGTTTTAACGCGTACACACAACGATCTCCCGTTTTACGACAATTACACGTCTCGTAGTCTTTTTGCTGTTGTACGGCTGTTTATTTCCAACATTTTCAGTGATATAGAATAGGAACATTGGGATTTGAATTAAATTGTATGTTGTTCACTCAAAAAATAGGATTTTTTATTCCTTGAGCTCAAATTCTTTTTGGTAGTCAGTAGCACCATTGCCTCTAGCGAGGTACTGTAACCACTAGAATTTAAGGAATGCGTGCTTCGTGAGATGATCCAGGCAGTTGGAATTTCGGAACGGAAGCCAGATAGTTTCAAGTTTGATTCGGCAAGAATGTTTGGATTGCCAGGAATTTCAGCAGTAAATGTATAGGCCTTTTGGGTCAGCTTTTCGAAAACGGCTTTTGCTGCAACCTTTGCAGCTTCGCGAGTTGGATACAGTCCACGAAGAGAGTAACCGATATCGCCTTCTGAATAGTCTTCTTCTCCAACAGATTCAAAGAATTCTTCGGCATTGTCAGTGTCGTAGCCTTTGGCGGTGACGCTAGGGATCTGTTCTTTTTTTTGAAAATTCTAAGGACCAATTAATGGTAGAGT
>JAISAD010000071.1 GCA_031266895.1 Bacteroidales bacterium | reverse complement strand
TAAAATCTTTCCAATAGTGATTTCGGCAGCTAAATCTTCGCCCTCGAAAAGTTGAAATGTCAGATAATCGGTAATAACAAGATTGTCGAGCGCTTTTTTATATCTGTCGAACTGATTCTTATAATCTTTCGAGTTCAGGTTTTTCCCAATATCCTTTGCTTCCACATAACCGACAGGGATATTTTTCTGTAAAAGCGTCAAATCCGGTGCGCCGCAGTCAATATGCTGCGCCTCATTTATTACGGCAAAACCGGTCATATTTTTGAGCAGAACTTCCAACACTCCCCGAAATGAATGTTCGGTAGTAATACCTCCTTTGTATTTACTGTTAAGTTCGGTAATATATTCCTTTATTTCATCTGCTGTTTTTGCCATATCTCTATTTTCCCCTTGCCTCTGTTATAATTTATAATCTTGCAAATTGTTGAATTTCGGACTTGAAGGTCAGCAACATTTGCTTTACGCTTGATAATAAGCAAATAGTCAATATTCCCAACGAAAGGAGAACCGCTAAATTCGGATTTTCCAATACCTTTTCTATTCTTTGAAACGTTTTGCGATAAGTTAAACAATCTAAATTCACACTACTGTAAATTTTTTACTTTTTATCGAATAGTAATTCCCTCGTTATCAGTAACTCGTCCAATGATGCAGGGATTTTCTCCATTGATTTTCAGTATATTACAAATATCAAAGGCCTCTTTTTCAGCAACAATCATTATCAGGCCGATGCCCATATTGAAGACGTTAAACATCTCATTATGTGCTATTTTGCCAGTTGCAGCCAGGAAATCAAACACAGGTGGTTTAATCCAGCTCTTTTCTATAATTTCTACTCCTTGACCAGCATTAAGTGCACGGGGAATATTTTCATAAAATCCGCCCCCTGTAATATGGCAAATGGCGTGTATATCGGCACTTTTCAAAGCTGCCAATACCGATTTTACATAAATTCGCGTAGGTGTGAGTAGTGTTTCACCCAGTTGACCACCCAATTCGGACACGTATTGATTGAGGTCGAAAGTGTTATCTTTTAACACGATTTTGCGTACTAACGAAAAACCGTTAGAGTGCACACCCGATGAAGGCAATCCAATAAGTATATCATTTACTTTAACCTTGGAACCGTCAATAAGTTTTGATTTTTCCACTGCGCCCACGGTAAAGCCTGCAATATCATATTCGTTCTCTTCGTACATATCGGGCATTTCGGCTGTTTCACCACCAACGAGAGCACAATTGGCCAGCACACAGCCGTCGGCCACGCCCTTAACAATCTGCTCTATTTTTGCAGGGTGATTTTTGCCTGTCGCAATATAGTCGAGAAAGTAAAGTGGCTCTGCACCTTGTGCCAATACGTCATTCACACACATGGCCACCACATCTTGTCCAATTGTATCGTGCTTATCCATTAGGAATGCTAGCTTGAGCTTTGTTCCTACTCCATCTGTGCCGCTTACCAGTACAGGCTCTTTCAGGTTCAGTTTCGACAGATCAAACATTCCGCCAAAACTGCCGACGTTGCCCATCATTCCAACTCTTTCTGTTCGAGAGACATGTTTTTTTATGCGCCTTACCGATTCGTAGCCGGCTTCCAGACTTACTCCCGCTTTTTCGTATGATTGAGCCATGATTTAAATATTTTATATAATTAGCATTGCATCGCCAAATGTGAGAAATCTATACTTTTCTTCAACGGCAATTTTGTAGGCTTTCATAACAAGTTCAAAACCTCCGAATGCAGCAGTCATCATCAGCATTGGACTTTGTGGCGCGTGTAAGTTGGTAACAAAAGCATCTGCTATAGCGAAACGATAGGGTGGGATAATAAATTTATTGCTCCATCCTTCAAAAGGTTTCAGACGTCCATCCGGATAAACAGACGATTCGAGTGCTTTCATTGTAGTAGTGCCTACAGTAGCTACTTTGTGTTTGTTGGCTTTTGCATTATTCACTGTATCGCAGCAATTTTGAGGGATAAGCACCTGTTCGGAATCGGTTTTATGCTTGGTCAGGTCTTCCACGTCAATTTCACGGAAGTTGCCTAATCCTGCGTGCAGTGTCAATTCTGTAAATTCAACACCTTTCAATTCAAAGCGTTTTACCAATTCTCTGCTAAAGTGGAAGCCTGCGGCAGGAGCGGCCACTGCACCCACATGTTTGGCATAAATAGTTTGGTAACGCTCTTCATCTTCTGGCTGAATATCGCGCAGCTTTTGTATATCTTCAGGCAGCGGTGTCGTTCCCAGCTCTTTCAATTTCAATTTGAAAGCCTCTTCGTCACCGTCGAAGAGAAAACGCAGAGTTCGACCGCGCGAAGTGGTATTATCAATTACTTCAGCTACCAGATTGTCGTCATCGCCGAAATAGAGCTTGTTTCCGATTCTGATTTTGCGGGCAGGATCAACCAGCACATCCCACAAGCGACTTTCGGCATTCAGTTCTCTGAGCAAAAATACGCGAATTTTAGCGCCTGTTTTTTCCTTTTCACCATACATTTGCGCAGGGAAAACCTTAGTGTTATTCATTATGAAAACATCTCCCTCGTCAAAATAGTTAAGAATATCTTTGAAATACTTGTGTTCAATAGTTTTAGATTTTCTATCAATGACCATTAAACGGGCATCGTCTCGATTGTTGTGGGGAAATAAAGCAATATACTCTTGAGGTAAATTGTACTTAAATTGTGTCAGTTTCATATTTACAAAAGTTAAATTGAATCAAAAAACATCTATATGTCTGGTTATTAATCTTTTAAGATTTCTTTTTTAATGCCGCAAAGATACAATATTTTGCAAGGGTTGTCAAGGGGGGAGATTCAATTTTTTTTTCTGTAAATTTGCCGCCCGAAACTGTAGATTTATTATGTTGCTTTGGAAATCAATTGCTTTTGGCCCGATTCAGAGTCGGAGACTTGGAAAATCGCTGGGAATTAATCTGTTAGATACTAAGAAAAAAATATGCTCTTTCAATTGCATTTATTGTGAATGCGGTTGGACGGAAGAAAAAAAACTGACGGATTGTCTCTATTATCCATTGGCTGATGTCTTGCAATCTATTGAAGAAAAGTTGATTGATTGCAGGAAAAATGGAATGAAAATAGATAGCATTACCTTTTCAGGTAATGGCGAGCCGACATTACATCCCGAATTTGGAGAAATTGTTACAGAATTGCTGCGATTGCGTGCTCAATATTATCCCCAAGCGGTGATTACCTGTTTGTCGAATGCGACACAATTGCATCGCATTGATGTTAGGGAAGCATTGTACAAAATTGAGAATCCAATGCTGAAATTAGATGCCGGAACCGAAGATTATTTTCAGTTGATTAATGCTCCCACGACAACTATTACTTTGGTAGAAATCATGCGTTATTTATCTGATTTTCAGGGAAATTTGATTATTCAAACACTTTTTTTAAAAGGAGTTGTCAAAGAGATTGCGTTTGACAACAGTAGCGAACCTCATTTTTCTGCCTGGCTCAATCATATTCAAAGTATCAACCTCAAAAAACTGTACATCTATTCGTTAGACAGAGTTACTCCGGTCAGGCACTTGGTTAAATTTTCTTACGAAGAACTGGAACCCATAGCCGACAAGATTCGGGCTTTTGGTCTTGATGTGGGAGTTTATTAAACGGTTTTTTGATGTTCATCGCTGTCTCGAAATTAATTGTATTTTTGCGACTAAATTTTAATTTCAAATAGAAAATGAGAAAATTTATTATTATCTTGAGCATAATTGTAGCAGGATTTTCGCTTTTTGGGCAGGATATCAGCGGTGATTGGAATGGATTGTCTCATTTTAAGAATGGAATACTCAAAATAGTGTTTCATATTCAAAAAACCGATAGCGGATATATGGCTACATGGGACAGTCCTTACCAAGCTGTTTATGGCCATGCTGTAGATACTGTGGTTTTTGAAAATGGTCAATTAACACTTATTTGCAATGAAAGCCACTTTAAATATAAAGGCGCTTTGAATAAAAAAGATGAAATTGACGGCATTTTTAGCCAATGGGAACAAGTCCCGTTGTATTTATCTCAAAAAAAAATAACTCGCCCGCAAGAGCCGAAAAAGCCATACCCATACATGGAGGAAGTGAAATTTGATAATCCGGTGGCGCCCGGCGTAACTTTAGCTGGAACACTCACCTTGCCTGAGAGACATAAAGGACAATGTTCTGCCGTGATTTTAGTAAGTGGTAGCGGGCAGCAGAACAGAGATGAAGAAATTTTCGAGCATAAACCGTTTTTGGTGATTGCCGATTACTTGACTCGCCGTGGTATTGCTGTGTTGCGCTATGACGATAGGGGAGTGTTTGGCTCTACGGGCAATCCTGATACCTGTACTGCTTACGATTTTTCGCTTGATGCCGAAGCTGCCTTTAACTACTTAAAAACTCGCAAGGAGATTAACCCGCAGCAAATAGGCATTATAGGCCACAGCGAGGGCGGCATAATCGCTCCAATGGTAGCTGCTCGCAATAAAGAAGTGGCGTTTACTGTATTATTGGCTGCGCCGGGGATCAGAGGAGATTCGTTAATGTATTTGCAACGCAAATTACTGATGCAGCTTTTAAATTTATCCAAAAGACAGATTGATGCTATTTTAGCTTATAGAAGTAAGCATGATAGTCTGATTGTGCATATAGATGAACCGGAACAGCGCAATGAGGAATTAGCTGATTTTATTACAGATGTTGTAAACAAACAAATGCCTAAAGCTGTACAAGAAGAAAAAAATAGAGCGATTGAACTTGAATTACAAATTGTTACACTACAATCATACCAGTATTTAATAAGATATAATCCTGCAATTGCATTATCAAAGGTTCAATGCCCTGTTTTAGCGCTCAATGGAGATAAGGATTTTCAGGTTTCTGCTGCAGAAAATCTTAATGGCGTTCAACAGGCATTATTAAAAAGCGGCAACAGGCGAGTAACCATTCAAAAACTGCCCGGTCTTAATCATTTGTTCCAAATGAGTAAAACAGGTTCAATTTCTGAATATCCTCAAATAGAAGAAACTTTTTCGCCAAAAGTATTAAAAATTATGGAGAAATGGATTAAGGCAGTTACAAAACAAAAATAGCCTAAATGCTTTCTGTTTTCATCAACTGAAAAGCAATATAAGATATGGTTTCACTGGAATCAAGCCAATGTTTTTCATAAAAAGTTTGTATCTCTGTTAGGAGTTTATCGTCAGTTTTATATACATCCTCAATATTTGTAATCAGTTGCCATTTCTCTGCTGTAATCTCCTTTAAAAGATATTCATAGAGCATCCGGCTGTCAGTTTTCAGGTGGATAATAGCCTCGGGTTTGAGAATTTTTTTGTAATAACTGTGCACATAATTGGGTGATACCAGGCGATGCCATTCTTTTTTGGGTTGCGGGTCGGGAAAGGTTACCCATATTTCATCCACTTCATTTTCAGCAAAATAGTATTCTATTTGGGCTATTTGTGTACGGATAAATGCCACGTTGAAAAGTTGTAATTCCAGCGCATCCTTGCAGCCTCTCCAGAGACGTGCTCCTTTGCGATCAATGCCAATGTAATTTTTGTCGGGCATACGTTGTGCCAATGCTACCGTATATTCGCCCTTGCCGCATCCCAATTCCAGCACTATGGGATTATCATTGTGAAAATAATTGTGCCGCCACTTGCCCCATAGCGGAAATTTCTCTTTCGTCATATCAAATTGCGTATGTTGAAAAAGATTTGCGAAAGTAAGATTTTCTGCAAATCTTGCCAGCTTTTTTTTTGACATAATTAATTTATATTCTGTATTTTAACTAAATTAGCATAACGTCCGTTTTGTTGCATAAGCTGCTCATGCATGCCGCTTTCTACAATAGCGCCGTCCTCAAGCACGAGAATTTGGTCGGCATTTCTGACAGTAGAAAGGCGGTGCGCCACTACGAGGGCAGTACGGTTATGCATCACGTTGTTGATAGCCGTTTGCACTAATTTTTCCGACTCTGTATCAATTGCCGAAGTGGCTTCATCCAAAATCAGAATAGGGCGATTACGCAATATAGCGCGGGCAATACTGATGCGCTGACGTTGACCGCCAGACAGTGTAATGCCTCTATCGCCGATTACTGTGTTAAAACCTTGTGGCATTTCCTGAATAAAATCATAAGCTAATGCCACTTTACTCGCCTCTATTACGCGACTTTGCGGCACATTTTTAAGACCAAAAACAATATTTTCATAAACAGTATCATGAAACAGTATAACATCCTGATAAACAATTGAATATAAAGAACGTAAACTGTCAATATTGAGGCAGCGCAGGTCAAGCCCATCAAAGGTAATGCTGCCATCAGTAACATCGTAAAAGCGGGGTAACAGATCTACGATAGTAGATTTTCCTGAACCTGATGCACCTACCAATGCTATCACTTTGCCTTTTTTGATGGAAAAATTGAGGCGGTGCAGAACCTCATTTTCCTGATAAGCAAACGATACATCGTGAAAAACTATACTGTCTTGAAAATCGCTTACAATTATTGCATTAGGCTGTTCCTCAATCAATTCCGGAGCTTCCAGAAGTTCGTTGACGCGATCTAAAGCCGACCAGCCGCGCCGATAATTGGAAAAAGCAGTCGAAATCTCTTTCGCCGGATTGATGATTTGCGTGAAAAGCGCAATGTAAGTAATAAAGAGACCGGCAGTAAGAGTAGCCTGCTCATGGAGTATCATGGAGCCACCGAACACCAGAATAATCATAACTACACTGACTCCAAGAAATTCGCTCAATGGAGAAGCCAAGTCCACAATGCGGTAAATCTTTTTGTGTTGGGTAGCATAAGAGCGATTGTGTGTTCTAAACATGGTTTTCACCTGTTGTTGCGCATTGAAGGCCTTGATGATGCGAAGTCCCGAAATTGTCTCTTCTACCAATGCCAGCAGTGTTCCCAACTTGGTTTTGGCAATTTTGGCACGTTTTCGTAAACTCATAGATACCAGTGAAATAACTAAACCGGCAATAGGAAGTATTAGCAGCACAAAAAAGGTCAATTTATAATCAATAAAGAAGAGCATCGCGATATAGAAAATCACTGTAAGTGGAGATATAAGAAACTGTTGTAGAGATTTTAGAACAGTAAATTCCACCTCTTGGACATCATTTACGGCACGAGATATCACATCTCCTTTTTTTTGATTAGTAAAATAGGCCACGGGAAGCAATAGTATCTTATCATAGATGTCATTGCGCAACCGGCGCACAACATCGCTGCGCACGTGAGCCATTAGCCACAAAGAGAGGATCTGGAAAATGTTTTTAAGCAGAAAGAGCAGTATGGTAATGGCAATCAAACCGGTAAAGGAGGCTATGGTACTCTCGGTAGCACTCCATTGTTTCAACAACTGCATTATCCACTCTGCAACAAGACTTAACTGGGTGTTCTCACTTTTAAATATGAGTTGCGCGAACGGCTCAATCAACATAAAGGAGAGAATGGCAAACAGTACCGATATCATATTCAATAAACCAATAATCAAGAACCTGCCAATATATGGCGATACTAACTTCTTGAAACGGTAGGGTGTTGGGTTCATTTTTTTGATGTGCTACAACATCTCAATAAAAAATAAAACTACAAATACATCTTCAAATTTTTGTTCTTAGTTTCTTGACGTAAACGTTTCAGGGCACGTTCTTTAATTTGACGTACGCGCTCTCTTGACAGACCAAGTTTATCCCCTATTTCGTCGAGGGTATGCTCATGAGAAGTGTTAATACCATAAAAAAGTTTAATAATATCACGTTCTTTGTCGGGCAATTTTGACAGCACTTCATCTATTTCAGATACTAATGATTCGTGCATCAGGTTAGTGTCTGTATCTTTATCGTTTTCAAAGATAAAAGTGTCAATAAAGCGCGTCTCTTCATCGGGGGCAATCGGAGAGTCAATAGATTGCGGGCGGCTATTCATCTTTAGAATTTCGGCTACCTTATGGTCGGGCATATCCAGCGCATTGGCAATCTCTTCTATAGTTGGCACACGCTGCATGGCTTGTTCCAAGCGGGCAATCTCTTTCTTCATCTTATTAATAGTGCCCACTTGATTGAGCGGCAGGCGCACAATCCGGGACTGGTCGGCAATGGCTTGCAAAATGGCTTGTCGTATCCACCACACGGCGTAAGAGATAAACTTAAACCCCCGCGTTTCGTCAAAACGTTTAGCCGCCTTGATGAGTCCCACATTGCCTTCGTTAATTAAATCCTGTAAACTGATACCTTGATTTTGATACTGCTTAGCCACAGAAACCACAAACCTGAGGTTAGTTTTGGTTAATTTCTCCAAAGCCGCATCATCACCTTCTTTGATTCTGCGTGCCAATTCCACCTCCTCTTCCGCCGAAATCAACATCTCTCTGCCTATATCGGCCAGATAGCGGTCGAGCGAAGCAGTGTCTCTGTTAGTGATAGACTTTGATATTTTTAATTGTCTCATTATGTAATATGTATATTTATTTATTGTAATTAAATATCAATCAGGCATTTGTATTGTATAGGCGTAACGGTAAACGCTATTTTCGTAAAAACCTTCAAAAAGGATGAGATTATTGTTGTAGTTCTCCAGCATATTTTCCATGTCAGTAACATTTTTGATAACCTTATTGTTTATTCCTGTAAGAATAAAACCTTCTTTTACGCCGGCATAGCTCAATGCACCTTCTTTTATTTGTTCTATAACTACACCATCAACCAGATTACGATATTTTTCCTTTTGGGTCAAATTTCTGAAATTGGCCTTAAAGAGATCGGTTACATTCAAATTTTCAACAATATCTGTTTTGCCAAAACTGTTTAAAAATATAACGTCAGAAATTACCTCTTTATTGTTTCTAAGGTAAATTATTTTTACTTTTTCTCCAGGAGAATGTTGAGCTAATATTTCTTTTAATTCCGGCATGGAGTTAACAGGCTGATTGTCAATATTTAAAATAATATCACCCACTTCAAATTCATTCTGTTTCATGTCAGCTTTATTGAGCATATTTTTGGCTACATAGAGACCTTTTACTTCAGGTAAATTCAACTCTTCGGCTCGTTTTGCATCAATTTCCGACAGTTGCACGCCAAGATAGGCGCGTTGCACTTTTCCATATTGTTTCAGGTCGTTTATCACCTTTTTTACGATGTTTGACGGAATGGCAAACGAGTAGCCCGTAAAATAACCGTTTCGAGAAGCGATAGCGGTATTAATACCTATCAACTTCCCTGAGGCATTTACCAAAGCACCTCCGCTATTTCCCTGATTTACAGCGGCATCAGTTTGAATGAAAGAGGATACGCTGGAGTTATTGTCCAACAGATCGAGATTGCGTGCCTTAGCGCTCACAATACCGGCGGTAACGGTAGAAGTGAGATTAAATGGATTGCCTACAGCCAGCACCCATTCTCCAATTTTCACAATATCAGAATTGGCAAAGGCGAGGGCAGGCAAGGCTGTGGCCTCAATTTTAATCAGGGCGAGGTCAGCCTGAGGATCGGTGCCTGCAATAGTAGCGGCAAATTCGCGTTTATCGTTGAGTGTTACGGTTATTTTTTCAGCTCCTTCCACCACGTGATTATTGGTTACGATAAAACCGGCAGGGTCAACAATCACTCCTGAACCAGCAGCTATAACCGGATATTCGCTTGAGTTGCGACCGGAAAAGTATTCCCAGATACTGCCACCGAAGAAATAGTCCCAACCAGCATTTTTCTGTCGAAATTCGGTCTTAATATGTACCACTGCATGTATCGATTCTGCTGCTGCCTGTGTCAAATCTACATATTGAAGGCTGGAATTTGCATTGAGTTCGGATTGTGGCGATTGAGCGCATGAATTTAATCCTGCCACTAATAAAAAGCTGAAAAACAGTAATTTGCATTTTTTTCTTCTCTTCATATTTCTATATTTTTACATTAATAATAATAGTTTTGACAAGTAACAAACGTAACTTTCTGAAAAAAATTATGTGGCAATCTGTTTTGTAATAAAAAAATTGTATTTTTGCACCCCAAAAAAATTAACTAAAAACATTAATAACAATGTACGCAATCGTAGAAATAGCAGGGCAACAATTTAAGATTGAAAAAGAGAGCAAACTCTTTGTTCACCGCCTCAAAGCTGAAGAAGGGTCGCAAGTGAAGTTCGACCGCGTAATGCTTGTTGATAATGACGGTACTGTAAAAGTAGGCGCTCCAACCATAAAGGGGGCAGAGGTAACTGCTACCGTTTTGCATCATTTAAAGGGTGATAAAGTTCTTGTTTTCAAGAAGAAAAAAAGAAAAGGATATCAGAAAATGAATGGACACCGTCAATATTTGACTTCCATTCAAATTAATGATATTGCTATTTAATTCACTGAATATTAACGAAATAAAAAAATAAAGTTATGGCACATAAGAAAGGTGTCGGTAGTTCACAAAACGGTCGTGAATCCGAAAGCAAGCGTTTAGGCGTTAAAATTTTTGGCGGACAGTTTGCTAAGGCCGGCAATATCATTATTCGTCAAAGAGGCACAGTGCACAATCCGGGTAAAAATGTGGGTATTGGTAAAGACCACACTTTATTTTCCTTAATTGATGGCACAGTAGCTTTCAAGAAAAAAGCAGGAGGTAAATCATATGTTTCTGTAATTCCTATGGGAATAGCGGAAGCGTAGTGTATTTTTTGTTCATAATGTTTGATTGGAATCGCCCTCAAAATTGGGGGCGATTTTTTTTTAATGTCCATAAATCCCACCGCTTTTACTCCCCCCATTGCCGTCAGTGCCTGCTGCGTTCCTCGCAGTAACAAGAGTGATAGCGACGAAGTAACCCACAAAAACACAACCATTTTTATAATTGATATACAGTTGTTTACAATAAAAATTCCTCATTTTCAACTTTTAATTCTTAACGTTCAATTATTTTTGTATCTTTGCAGCCGAATTTTAAAACAACCGGTAAAATAAACAGTAATGTCAAGCATGATTCTTACAGCGCATCAAATGACCCCCAACGCCGCATTAAAAGTGCTGTTTTTGGGCATTTTTAGCCGCGTTGCTGCATTATCTCAGAGCATTCTCCCTCCCCCAGAATATCTATAGTCGAAAAAACATTCGTGTCGTCTCCACAAGGTGAGCATACACGACAATATTTATAATTCACATTAAAACTTATCATTATGAAAGTCAAGTATTATCTGGTAGAAAACCTGATGACTCCCGACCCGGAAGATTGCCGGGCGCAGATAACCGGTTACGAAAGCGTTACCGAAAAGGAAATTATTGAGTACATCACCCGCAAGGGGTCGAGCATCACTCCGGCAGCCGTTAAAGCCAACTACGAGGAAATTATCGGGGCACACGAATATTTTCTCCAGCAGGGATACGGTATTAACACCGAGTTCATCAACGTGCGCCCCTCCATCCAGGGGGTGTTCCGCGACAGGGATGACAGGTTTGACCCTACCCGCCACAAAATCAGATTTCGGACCACGCTGGGCAAGCGCTACAACCGCACCTCCGGTGAGGTGAAAACCGAAAAGACGGAACCCGTGAGCAATGCCCCGCTGCCGCACTTGCTGGAGGATATCGCCTCTGCTACCGTCAACGAAACCGTCTCCCCCGGAGGCACGGCAACCCTGACAGGCGTACGGCTCAAATTCCGGCAGGACGATCCGCAGCAGGGCATCTTTCTGATAGCCGCCGACCGGACGGAACACCGGGTGGAACGGCTCCTCAGCCATAACTCCGCACAGGTGGTATTCCTGATTCCTGCCAGCCTGCCGGCTGACGAGTACACTCTCGAAGTGCGCGTGTTGCCCAAAGGAAACCAAACCCTCAAAAAAGGTTTGCTGCCGGACAGATTGACTGTGGACAATTGAGAAGAAAGCTGAAAGCTATGAATAGCGAATGGACTGCAGTCCGCCATAGTGGGGGACTGCAGCCCACCGCTACAGTGGAGTATAATTAAGGAGAACAACTATTGTAGGAATACAAAATAAACAAAATATAACAGCCTCGTTTTAATCACTACTTAAACCACATCTAATTATGGAACAAAACTTATCTTTTTGGAAAAAACTGCTTATTTTAATCTCTTTTAACCTGTTAGTTTTCAGCACACTACAGGCATCAAGAATTGAGAATATGCCGGCAACGTTAAAGCAGCCGGACGGTTCGCAAATAGCCTGTTTGCTTTCCGGCGATGAATATTATAACTGGGTATCGGATACCAATGGTTATACTTTGCTGAAAAATGCGCAGGGCTGGATAGTGTATGCCGCTTTAGCGGACGGGGCGCTTGTGCCTACGGAATATTTAGCTTACAGTATCGACCCTCGAACGGTTGGTTTAGTTCCCTATCTCAATATTTCGGCAGAAAAACGCACGCAAATCAGGGCAAATTTTATCAACCAAACGGCGGCGGCAGCGCAATTAAGGCATCCTGCACAAGCAGCACCACAAAATGCCCCCGCAAGCAACACTTACCGCACCGGCACACTTAATAATATTGTAATCTATATCTCTTTCCCTGATGCCGATTTTACTACAACACACAACCAAATACTCCCCAATTTTAATGGGACGATACGCGGTTCGTCTATGCAGCAATATTATAAGGATATTTCCAATAATAACTTCCATATCAACTCTACCTTTTTTCCTGCACAGTCGGGAACTACTGTTTTGTCGTATCAAGCGCCGCACAATCGTTCTTATTATGAGATTGATAATGATGAACCTACCGGCAGAATTATAGAACACACCTTGTTGCATGATGCCGTAGTCTCCATGCAATCAGCCATTGAAGCGGCTTTTACGGGTGTTCAATTAGATTATAACAATGACGGTAATGTGGACAATATTATATTTGTAGTACAAGGTAACACAGGCGGGTGGAGCACCTTGCTCTGGCCTCATCGCTGGGTATTATATACTTACCAACCTTATTATGACAATGAACTTTATCTGAATGGAAAAATGGTTTGGGACTATAATCTTGTGCTCGAAAACCATGTGGGGGTTAGTACTTTGGTGCATGAAACTTACCACACACTTGGCGCACCCGATTTGTACCGTTATCAGGGTGATTTTGATCCCGTAGGCAGTTGGGATATTATGGCATCAAATGCCACGCCGCCGCAATCTTCCTCTGCCCATATCTCTCATAAATATGGCGAATTTTTAATAGATAACGACATCCAGGAAATTACCGCATCGGGCACTTATACCCTTTACGATATTTGGGATAGAACACCCGGACATAAAAAAGCCTATAAATTAGCAACTTCCAATCCCGATGAATGGATTTATCTGGAATATAGGAAAAAGACGAGTGAAGTTTATGAGTCGAATATTCCGGGTGAAGGCATCGTGATATATCGAGTAAAAACCTCCCTGAATGGAAATAGCAATGGGCCTCCCGATGAAGTTTATATTTACCGTCCCAATGCCTCAGATAATAGCACCGACGGTTCGCTTAGCACTGCATTCTTTTCGAGTCAAAGCGGCAGAACGTTTTTTAGCTCCACAAGCAATCCGCCCTGCTTTTTGACCGATGGCAGCCTGTGCAATAATTTCACTATCAGCACTATCAGCGCATCTGGCAGTAGCACTATGACTTTCAATGTCTCTTTCACATCTGGTTCTAACGGTTGTACTACTGCAACTTATGGACAATGGCCATTGGACATCTTTACGCCAAATTGTACC
>JAISAD010000063.1 GCA_031266895.1 Bacteroidales bacterium | reverse complement strand
ATTATAACCCTGTTTCGACCGAACCTGAAACCACCTACAAAGAGGGCGACCTCTACAGTGTAAGCGGCGTAAAAGGCATAGTGTTTGCCGTAAGTGCTGACAAAAAGCATGGCTCTATTCTGGCCATTGAAAGCATTACTGCCACCCAATATAAATGGGCAACGGTAAAAGAAGTTACCGGCGCTACCGACACACTCGATGGTGCCAAAAACATGGCTGCTATTAAAACGATGGCCAATTGGGCAACTAACTACCCCGCCTTCAAGTACTGGGATGCTAAAGGCTTTTACATTCCTGCAAAAAATGAACTGAGAACCATTTTTAATAACTACACCACCATTAAAACGGCTGTAGAAAAAGAGGGAGGGAGTTTTAATTTTACAGGCAGTAGTGGAGGAAATTCTATTTTTGCCTCTACTGAAGCCAATCAAAATGAATGTACTCGATTATTTTATTCAAATGGGGTAGTCGGATTTATGGCCTATAATAAAGTTGTTCAAGGTTCAGACCTTTTTATTCTTGGCGTAAAAAAATTCTAACTATTCAAAAGTATGTTATTACACCTTAATTCTATGTATGATATGCAAGAACCATAAGCAATAAAATATACATGCAGCATCTATAGCTTGCCATTATTTTGAAATCTAGCCGATTTTAATCTAACTACTAAATATGTAAGCTAAGGTACGCACATTGGTGTGGACTTTATTTAAATCATTTAGTAGTTAGGTTGGCTAGAACCTCAAGATGGTGATGGGATGTAAGTACCACATTTTTTGTTTATGCTCTTTTTAAGATTAAACTAATTCAAAAACAAAACTAATCAAAACAAAAATGAATAGTACATGCCCAGGAGGGCTGCACCGTAAGCATTGCGCCGAGCACTATGCCGCTCTGCCAGATGACTAACTATCCAGGCGCCAGACCTGTAAAGACAAGCAAAATTCTCTGACTGCCAAGTTATTATAGTATCACACTTTTTGAAATACTGCCTAAAAATGAACCAACAATTGCAGAACAGATTCATAAATTCAATCTTTTCACTATTTTTGCGCCTGTTAAAACATAAATCGAATAATAACCAAAATTTATAACCGAAAAAAAACAAGAAATTATTGATGTAAAATATTAAAAGTTAGAGCTTTTGCTCTTATTTTTTGCCATTGAGCATCAGAAAGCTTTGCCCCTGTTGTTTCCACCAGTTCGGCAGCCAGTCGTGAAGCTATATAACCACATTTCTCGACAGGCAACCCATTCATCAGGCCATACAAAAAGCCGGATGCGTAAATATCGCCTGCGCCGGTAGAATCAATGCAATTAGCCTCAATGGCCGGAATAACCGTAACTGTTCCCTGCTGCTTTGCAATAGAGCCATGCGCACCCAGTTTCACAATAGCGGTAGAGCAGTAATCGGACAAAATTTCGAGGGCTTCATGCTCTTCCTTGCCGGTAAAAGCTTTGGCTTCCTCCTCATTGGCAAATATAATATCCACATAATTTTTAAGCAAATCCCTCATAAAGTCAAGATTCAGCATCACCACATTGTAGCTGGCCATATCCATCGAAATCGTTGCGCCACATTCTTTGGCCAGCTGACATATTCGCAAAATAAGGTCATGGTTGAATATCAAATAGCCCTCCACATGCACAAAATTGTAGCCGGCGAACAGATTCGGGTCCAATTCGGCAGGAGTCAGTGTAGCGGCAGCGCCCAAACAGGTGGCAAAAGTACGCTCTCCGTCGTCGGTTATCAAGGTAGTAGCAATGCCGGTATCTTCATTTTCTGAAAAGACAAAATGCGGATTTATATTGCCGCTAATCATGTCATCACGAAAAAATCGGCCAAACTCATCATCGAATATTTTCCCGATATAGCCAACAGGCACTCCCAATCGGGCAAGCCCGTGCATGGTATTGGCCGTAGAACCGCCCGTAACAATGGTTTTCCTGTAATTTTCAATCGCAATATGGATGTTCCGCCTGCGCTCCTGGTCAATCATCTCCATGCCGCCCTTTTTCAAGCCAAAATGCGATATGAGCTTTTCATCGCCAATGTGTACAATAACATCAACCAGAGCATTTCCAATGCCCAATATTCTATTCATTACGCTAAAAGTATAATAGATTAGATAAAATCACCATTTTTTCAGGCTATCCAATACGACAATTCCCGTGTCAGGCATGGTAACAATCTTAGCTGTATTGCTGTAGCCCGTACCATAATTACTCTTAACATAAGCTCTTATGTAGTAAGTCGTATCGGATTTATTGGCCTCGAAAGCGAATTGAAAGGTTCGCTCTTGAGTAGCCTTATTAACTTCGTGCACCGACGCAAATGTCTCATCGGTATAGACCGGATTATTGTAAAATGCATAGACGATACCCTGCTGTGAAAAGTATTTGCAGCCGTGGTCATCGGTAATAGAAACCTGGCATTTTACCAGATTGGCATTCGTGTCGTATGCAACGGTTAATTTACTTTCGGGCGCTTGTGGATCTTCACAGCTTTGCGTTAATAGCAAGCCAAAAATGGCTAATAAAAGAACGAGCTTTTTCATTATCTTTCGGTTTTAATTTGGTTAAAAATGATACTTTAATTGAAGTTACAAAAATACATAAAATCTTTTACATGTGAAATTCTTCTGTTATTTTCAAATTTAATTCTTTTCCACATAATAAACGGGCGAATTCAGAGTTATTAATTACCATAAACGGAGTTATTAATTTTAAAAAACACATTGTCATGATGTCTAAAAAATCAGAAAAAGCCAATTTGGAGAAAAAAAGATGGACTTTCGCGCTCATCGGAGTAATTTTTGCCTTAGCCATACTTTATGTAGGCTTTGAATTGTTCGCTACCAAAACAGGTAAAGCGGAAACATACGATTTAGGGTATGGGGAATCCGTTTTCGACCCTGTGCCACCCATTACCGACCCTGTGAATAAACAGGTTGTGAATCCTCCCAAAGCATACACTTTTAGCATATCCAGCAAACTTATTGACGAACGGTTTCATATAGACGATCTTTTCCCGGATATAGACGATCCTGTTTACGATATCCCTTCCGATTCTGTTGAAATTGTTACCGGATCTGTTGAAGACCTGCCCGAACTTCCCGATATCTTACCCGAATTTCCGGGTGGTTTTGCTAAAATGTACGAGCATTTAAAAGATAACTTAAAATATCCGGAAGATGCTGTTAAAGCAAGCATAAGCGGAAAAGTAGTCTTGCAATTTATCGTAGAACGCGACGGCAACATATCCAGCATAACCCCACTCTATACTCTTTTTCCGAGTTGTGATGCAGAGGCCATTCGCGTCATTAAATCAATGCCCAAATGGACACCCGGCAGCGTAAAAGGCCGTCCCGTCCGCGCCTACTACACTATTCCTATTGCTTTCATTTTACAATAAGCAATAGCTGTTGTGAAAACGCAATTAAAAAATATTTCGTACTTTTGCCCCTTAATTTAAAAATGGATAATAATGCCTGTTAAAATTCCGGTAAAAAAAGTACGATGAAAGCGAAGCTGACTGTTTTCTTACTGATTTTCGCCTTTTCCATTACTGCCTTTTCGCAACAGGTTGCCTTTACACGTTTGCCTTCTTCAAATAGGGAAGAGCGCATATTGGTAACTTTTCCGGATTACAGTCTTGATTCTGTAAACATAAACGATACCGTATATCACAAACTGAAAATGGCTTCCTGCTATCCGCTTGAGCGTGCTGGAGAACCCGAACTGCTTAAATGCGCCTTTTCGCTTATTGTATCGGCCGGAAAGGTGTCGGCCACTATCGAAAAAGCCGATTTTGAAGTGATCGATCATATTAATATCGCTCCCTCAAGGGGGCGCCTTTACCGCAACATCAGCCCTGAAACCGTGCCTTGCCGGAAAGGCGACAGCTACCGGCAGAATCAATTTATAGAACAGGAGCAGCTGCAAGTTGGCGAACCTTATCAATTGCGCGACTATCGCGGCATGGCTATCACCTGCATGCCCTTTGCCTATAATCCGGTCAGCCGACAGCTGAAAGTTTACAAATCGCTGATTGTCAGCATAAAAAACGAGCAATCATTTACCCAAAAAACTGCCAGGAAAAACACTGTCGATTTTGAGCATTACTATCAGCATCATTTCCTTAATTATGAACTGAACAGCAAAAGCATGCCCGAGCAGGGCGAAATGCTGATTATTGCCTGCGATGATTTTGTAGAGGCGGTACAGCCGCTGGCCGAATGGAAAAATCAACGCGGCATTTCTACTGCCGTAGTACCGCTGTCGGAAGTGGGCAACAACTCCGCATCCATTAGAAACTATTTGCTCAACTATTACAGTGAACACAATCTGGCATGGGTGATTCTGGTAGGAGATGCGGCGCAAATGCCACCCTACAAAATTCGGGACGCATTGTGCGACAATCATTATGCCGATCTTGCCGGCAACGATCACTACCCGGACATTATGCTGGGCCGAATTTCGGCTACCACTGCCGAAGAGGTAGCCCTGCAGGTGCAAAAATTTATCAGCTATGAGGAAAATCCGCCCGAAACAGGCCATTTTGCCACTTTTATTGGTATTGCCTCTTCCGAAGGCCCGGGAGATAATAATGAATATGACTTTATCCATATCCGCAAAATCGACAGTTTGCTGCTAAGCAGTACTTACCAAAACGGTTACGAATTGTTTGACGATTATTTGGGCGGATTGGATGCCGTTGGAGATCCCACTGCTGCACAAGTGATAACAGCATTGGACAGCGGCGCAGGCATTATCAACTACTGTGGACACGGAGATTGGGATATGTTTGTAACTTCTTCCTTTACAAATAATCACATTAAACAGCTTAATAATGTCCACAAATTGCCTTTCATCATTTCGGTAGCCTGTGTCAATGGAAAGTATGACATGTTCTCCGACTGCTTTGCCGAAACATGGCTTAAAGCCAATAAAAACGGCAAGCCAACCGGCGCGGTCAGTGCGCTGATGAGTTCCATTAATCATCCATGGAATTCGCCCATGTGCGGACAGGATGAGATTAACAGGCTGCTGGTCAATACAGACTCCAACGCGACATGCCCCTCGCTGGGGCAGGCGGTTTTCGGGGGATTAATCAAGATGCTGGATGTATATAACGATGTGGAGACATGCCATACATGGCTACTCTTCGGCGACCCTTCGCTCATGATGCGCACTGCAATACAAAAAAATATTGCCGCACAACATGATACAGCTTTATTAGAGGGGACGGTACAGTGTACTGTTACCTCGCCCAACAATGGTGCAACCGCTTTTTTATCCGCTCACAACAGGCTTGTTGCCCAAGCACCTGTAGCCGGTGGCCAGGCCTGCTTGCAGTTTCAAGAGCAATTGATAACAGATACGCTCACCCTGCTGATTACCCAGTTCAATCACATTCCCTACAAAAGCAAAATCTGCTTTTATAAACAGTCGCAGATTGAGTCGAAAAAAGAGAGGGATAAGGAAGAGATAATGCTTGCCCCCGTACCGGCTACTGATTATGTTATATTGTCGGCAGATGCCAGGCCTGCAAATGCGGTTACGGCCTCATTGTACGAAATTTCCGGTAAAAAATTGTGGCAGGAAAAAATAACCCGCACAGAAACATATATTGATTTAACTTTATATAAGCCGGGATTTTATTTTATAAAAGTAAGTTCGGAAGAGAAAAATATCAAAACAATTAAATTTATAAAACAGTAATTTAAAATATGGATCAAAAACCTACCATTTTAGTGGTAAATGATGATGGTTATGAAGCCTCCGGATTAGAGGCTTTAGTAGAAGTAGCACGCCAGCACGGCCATGTTACCGTAATTGCACCTAATAGCTCCCGTTCAGGATCCGGGCATGGCATTACTATGAGCCGGCCGCTGCGCATTAAGCTCTACAAAAAGAAGAATGGCGTAAATTATTACCGTACCAGCGGCACCCCTGTAGATTGCGTGAAATTAGGACAAAAGGTAGTGCTGCGCAACCAAAAGATAGACCTTGTGCTGTCGGGCATCAATCATGGCTCCAATTCATCGGTAAGCCTGCTCTATTCGGGAACTATGGCCGCTGCTATTGAAGCCAGCTTTGAAAATCTGAAATCTGTGGGATTTTCTTTACTTAACTACTCTTCTCAAGCTGACTTTTCTGCATCCAAAATATTTGTAGATAAGATAATTACAGAAGTATTAGCGCATGAAATGCCTCCTTTTATCTGCCTCAATGTCAATATTCCCAAATTGCCATTGGAAAATATAAGGGGAATTAAAATTACACGACAGGCACCCGGTTTTTGGAATGAGGATCTGGAAGAGCGCTTTGACCCGTTTGGTCGTCCCTACTACTGGCTCGCCGGTCATCTGGAAGAGACCGATCCGCAGGAGGGGACTTGTCAATGGGCTTTGCGCAACGGCTATGTTTCCGTGCAGCCGGTGCAGTTCGATATGACAGCGCATCAATATATTTCATCCTTAAATTTTATAGAAAAATGAACATCAGGGAACAGTTAAGACGTGATAATTTTTGGTTGGGCTTTCTTACGGGGTTGCTGGTCCCGGCTGCCATTTTTGGCCTTTTATATTTAATTGTTAGTATGGTAGAACATTATACAGGCAAAATAGAGATAGTATCTATTCAAAAAATCATCCTTTTGAGCATACTGCCAAATCTTTTTTTGCTCAGGTATTACCTGTTAAAATTGAAGTATGATCTTACCGGACGGGGTATTGTAACGGTTACTTTCCTGATTGGGATTCTGTTTGCCGTATTGGAATTTACACAATAGCGCTGCAGAAAGATGCGGATATCTAATTCTTCGCGCAATTACATCGCTCACAGATCAATTGTACCAAATCATAGGCTATTTCGGTTTTAGATTTGAGCGGGATTTCAATAATCGCCCCTTCGCGAGTAAATACAGTAACCTTATTGGTAGCAGCAATAAAACCGGCGCCGGCTTCTTTTAAGGAGTTGAGTACTATAAAATCGGCATTTTTACTCTGCAACTTGGCTTTGGCATGCTCAATTTCGTTTTCAGTCTCCAGGGCAAAGCCCATAATGATTTGATGATCCGTTTTTTGTTTGCCAAGTTCTCTTAAAATATCGGTAGTTTTGGTTAGGGAAAGCTGCCAATTGTCGGTATTTTTCTTGATTTTCTCCTGCTCTGCCGTTTCAGGGGTATAGTCGGCTACTGCTGCTGCCATAACTATAATATCTGCCCGGGCGGCATATTGCCGGCATGCTTTATGCATCTGTGCCGCTGTGGTAACATCTATGCGGGTGATATTGCCGTTTTCCGGTGTGGAAAGCGACACAGGACCGGACACCAATGTAACCTCAGCACCTGCTTCTGCCAGCTTTTGAGCAAGGGCAAAGCCCATTAATCCTGAAGAGTGATTGCCTATGAAACGCACCGGATCTATAGGCTCGTGCGTAGGGCCTGCCGACACTAAGGCATGCCTGCCCTGCAACGGACGGGGAGCTAAAAAATAGCTGGCAACATTTTCAAAAATGCGCTCCGGCTCTTCCATGCGTCCTTTTCCCTCTGCATTACAGGCCAAAAAGCCGGTAGCAGGCTTAATAAGGTGAATTCCGCGCCGGACAAGCGTTTCTATATTCTGTTGCAATGCCGGATGTTCATACATGGCGTTATTCATAGCCGGCGCTATAAAAATCGGTTTTCGACAAGCCATAAGCAACGTAGATAGGGCATCATCGGCAATACCGTTGGCCATTTTGCCTATTATATTAGCCGTAGCCGGTGCCACAATTACCGCACTTGCCCAATCGCTATGCGCAATATGATTTACGGAAAAGGCTTCGCTTCGCTGAAAAGTGTCGGTGTAGAGCACATTTTGCGAAAGTGTTTCAATAGTAAGCGGAGTGATAAATTTCAGCGCGTTGCGGGTTGCTACTACCTTAACTTCGCAATGGGCAATCTTAAACAGGCGAATAAGGGATAGCGACTTGTAAACTGCTATTCCACCTGTAATTCCAATTACAATGTTTTTGTCAAGCGAAATTGACATGAGTGTATGGTTTATTCCGCGTGCTTGTAGTGCGTTTCGCCTTTCTCAAATTCGTAAATGGACAGCAACACCGGCTTGGGAAACTGTTCGTAATCGCGTGCCAGTTCTATCTGTTCCTTATTTTCAAATATTTCTTCCAGTGAATCGCTCGGAACCGGAAAACCCATGGACTGTTCATGAAATTCGTCTTTCATCTCCATTGCGATTTGATTGGCGCGTTTTGACATTATGGCTACCGTTTCATAAATATTGCCGGTATCTTTGTCAAAATCTTTTAGATTTCTAGTGATGGCAAATTCGTTAATTCTGTTTTTTTTAATGTCCGCAATTTTCATTAAGTATCTTGATTTTTATTTTTTCTGTTTTTTATTTTTTCAATCTGTTTTCCGGCATCATCTGCCACCTTTTTAGCCTCAGCCAAGAAAGGCGAGTCAGGATGATGGATGCGCAGCTTGTCATAAGCATCCACACATTCCATAAAACGCTCGTATCTTTTTGTCTCCACGCTCTTTTTGGCATATTCGTAATTATTTTTTATCAAAATGAAAAGAGCATCATCCGAATAAGCAGAGTAGGTGTAATCCTTGGAAAAGTTTTTAGCTGCAATTTGAGTTGCCTTGTAGTTTTCGGTGTTATAGTAGAGTTTTATTTGTTCAAAATCTTTGTGAGCCAATTTATTGCGCAATTCATCCAGCATTGCATTACACTCTTCCATATAGCTGCTTTTGGGGTAAAGCTGAATAAACAAGTTAATCTCCTCTATGGCGTATTTGGTTTCATACTGATCTAAACTGTAAGCAGGCGAAAGGTTGTAAATGGATTGCAGGCATTTGAGATAGGCTAATTCTGTACGGGTAGTGCCGGGGTAGCGGCGCGTATAGTCTTTGAAATGGAATGCAGCCATCTGATAGTCCTTGTTTTGAAAGTAGCAATCGGCAAAAAGGAACAGAATAGTATCAGCCACCGGCTGCCCCAGGGAAAGAGGGTAAAGTTCCTCAAAATATTTAGCAGCCGAAAGAAACTGCTTTTTGTCGTAAAAGCGCTTCGCTTTTTCCAAATTTTGTTGAAAAGTCTCAAAAGTAATTCGGGTATTGCTTCTTGATTTTCCCGTATTGGAAGAGGAGTAAAGCATGGGTGTCTTGCCCTTTTTCTTCGGTAGGGTATCACTGGGCTGCGGGATGGATAAGTTGCCTTTTTTCTCTGTTTTAGAAGAAAAAAAAGCAGCATTGCTATGATTAAGCAATCCCAACATCATGATTAACAATAAAATAAGCTTTGTTGCCCTAAAAATTTTCATCCTGCAAATGTACATGAAATTTTTGGAATAACGCATTATGTGTAAAACGATTATGCAAAACAGTTTTATTCTATCAATTTTAACCCCAATAAATTTATAAAATCGGATAATTCGCTGTTTTGCTGATGCAGCAGTTCCGCCTGTTCCCGATTGGACAGGAGAAACTTTTTTTGTACGGCTTCTGTTTGTATATCCAGTATAATATCCTCAATTTCCATGCTGAAATTGCTGCGCATCCATGCTAAAATTTCACGTTTTTTATCGACAAAGAAAGCCTCGGCAATCCCATTATTTACGGTCACGGTGATGTTATGATTTTCGTACTCCGGCATGTTATTTACGAAAAGATGATAGAGTGCAGGCACTTCGGACAGAACGGAATTGCACATTGCTACCCACGACTGACCAAAGGGGGATAAGGATGCCACATCAAGTTTGTTTTCTTCCTCTTTCGGCTCGTGTACCACCAGCGATTCGTCCTCTTCCGATGATGCAGGTTGCATAGATAAATCTGTGCCTTCTTCATTATTGGAATCCTGTGAAATTCTATCGGAAGGAAAATCGGGATCGCTTTCCGTTGCAGCAAACTCCTCTTCTTCTGTTGCTATGGTGTCATTTTCCGACAAGACATCTGGAATGAAATCGGGTTCTGTTGCAGGAATATTGCCGTTTTGCGGCAGAGTATCGGGTTCCTGAGAGATGCTGCTTTGCGGCTCCTGCTCCGCCAATTTAAGTTCAACGGCAGGTTGTTTGGCGGGTTGCGGCTCAACGGGAAATTGTTCTATAGGCTTGTATTCCAAGTGTTTAGGTTGCACAATGTCTCTGATCGGCACGGGTGGCTTTATGGCAGTTTCAGCCGATATGAAAGGCTGTGAGGATTGCTGTGGAACGGTTGAAATTTGCGCATACGCGCTGCTGCCAGCCTGAACGAAAGATGTATTAGCCTCGCGATTGCCTGACCTTGGCCTCCTGTTCCCGTTTTTTCCACGTATAATTAAAGTTAATCTGCATCAGGCACAATTCTACCGAAAGGCGCTTGTTGCCGGCCATTTTATAGTTGAAATCACACTGTGAAGTCAAGTCCATAGCTCTTAACAGCAACTGTTTATCTGTTTTTGAAGCCTGTTGCGTAAATTTAATTTTAATTGCATCGGAGGTTTCCATCAACTTGACGGTCATCTGATTTTGTGCCATAAGCAGGTTTCGGAAATGAGCGGCCAAGCCAGATATGAAATGTTGAGCATCGAAACCCCTATCTATAATCTGGTCAAGCAGCAAAAGGGCATCCGAAACTTCGTCATGGAAAAGAAACTCCGTCATTTTAAAATAGTTATCTACATCCAGCACATTAAGATTTTCGATAGTTGCCTGATAGGTAATATTTTTACCGGAATAGCTTACCAGTTGATCGAAAATGGACAGGGCATCGCGTAATGCGCCGTCTGCCTTGGCAGCCACTACGCGCAGGGCGTCTTCTTCAACTGTAATTTGTTCGCTTTCGGCTACATATTGCAGGTGTTTTAAAATGTCGTCATCCTTAATGCGCTTAAAATCATATACCTGGCATCGCGACAGAATAGTAGCCAGAATTTTATGCTTTTCGGTAGTGGCCAAAATAAATTTGGCATAGGCCGGAGGTTCTTCAAGCGTTTTGAGGAAAGCGTTGAAGGCGGCGGATGAGAGCATGTGCACCTCATCAATTACATATACCTTATATTTAGCGCCTTGCGGAGCAATATGCACCTGCTCCACCAGCTTGCGGATGTCGTCAACCGAATTGTTGGAAGCAGCATCCAGCTCATAGATGTTGAACGAGGCCGATTCGTTGAACGAGCGGCAAGATTCACACTCGTTGCAGGGTTCAAAATCTTCAGCAGGGTGCTGGCAGTTGAGTGCCTTGGCAAAAATGCGGGCGCAAGTGGTTTTTCCTACCCCTCTCGGACCGCAAAAAAGAAAGGCCTGCGCCACTTTTCCAGATCGAATGGAACTCTTCAGGGTTTCGGTAATGGCGTTTTGTCCTACAACCGACTTAAAAGTTACAGGGCGATATTTGCGGGCAGATACAATAAAATTATCCATAAAATTTTGCAATAAAACATGTTACAAGAATTCAGCCTCTATCAGGACAGAATTCGGCTATGCTTGTGCAAAATTACATGAATTTTTTGAATTGACATGTAAAACACATGCCATGGCTTTTTGTAACATGTTTGTAACATGCCTGTTTTACTTTTGTTACCCTAATTCAAGGAATAGAAACCAAAAAATAAAATTATGTTGAATCGGGTAAAATTAAGCAGGAAATCAGGAGTGTTGTTTTTAATATTTTACTTATATTCAAATATTTATGTGTGTTCGCAAGAAGTGGATACTAATTGTGTACCGGCATGGGAACCCAAACATTCCACTTTGAATAAAGGGGTTAAAGAGTTGCGAAACTTCAAAATATCGGGCTATATACAGGCACAGTACCAGTATGGCGAACCTGATGCTTTGTTGAAAGTGGGTACAAAAAATGAGAATCCCGAAAGGCCGTATCATCGTGTGGGTGTTCGGCGGGGACGCATTAAACTGATGTATAGCGACCCAATTATTGGCAGCGTGCTTCAACTTGACTTGACTGAAAGGGGCATAGGCCTGAAAGATGCCTTTCTGACCGTCAGGGATCCCTGGTTCAATTCGGCAAGCCTGATTAAGGCGGGGGTGTTTGACCGGCTGTTTGGCAACGAAATCAGCTACTCCTCCTCGCTGCGCGAATCGCCTGAAAGAACATTGCTCTGCCAAACGCTCTTTCCTGAAGAGCGCGATGTGGGGATTATGCTGGCTTTACAGGCTCCGGCAGCGTCGGCATGGCATATTGTGAAACTGGAGATGGGGGGTTTTGCAGGCAACGGCATTAAAATGGAGACTGACAGCCGCATGGATTTTATTGCACACCTTTCGGCAAGCAAGACATTCGACAGTAATATAAAGCTTGGCGGAGGCGTGTCTTATTACTTTGGCAGCGTTTATCAAGGCACGGAAAAGGTGTACGCCATGCAGGGAGAGGATTTTAAATTAAGTCAGGCAAATGAAAACAGGGGAAAATTTGCCAAGCGGGAGTATATTGGATTGGACTTGCAGTTTAGCGTGGCGGGCATAAGCCATTTGCGGGCGGAATATCTGTTTGGCCAGCAGCCGGGCAGCTTTGCCGACGGCAAAAGCCCCAATGCCTCTGTTTTGCCTGCGCACGACACTTATGTCAGGAAATTTTCAGGAGCTTATATTATTTTGATTCAGGATTTTGTGCTATTACCGCTTTCCGTTGTCCTGAAATATGACTGGTATGACCCCAACCGCAAAATGGCCGGCAGCAGCATCGGCTTGCGACCTCATAGCGGCGCAGGCGATATTGCCTGTTACACGTTTGGATTCGGTCTTTTGTGGCGTGTCATGCCGAATGTCAGGCTACAAGCCTACTATGAATTTATTGAAAATGAGACATCGGCTAATCTCGCCGGCTATAATAGAGATAAAAAGGATAATGTGTTTACGCTTAGAGTACAATGTAAATTCTGAGCAAATCTTAACCCCGCCGTAACCGTAGTGTTAACAGGATGTAATGCAATAAGGCGATTTTTGCAATCAAAATAATATTGAAAATGAGTTTAAACAGCCCAAATGAATTAAAAATGAAGAAACTGATTTTAGCAGCCGCAATTTTACTGTGCACATTCTCTAATGTGATAGCTCAGAGAATTAAAGGTTCAGATACGATGTTGCCCTTGTCGCAAAAGGAGGCCGAAAGTTTTATGAAAGCTAATCCCAAGACAACCGTTACGGTTACAGGAGGAGGCAGTGGCGTGGGGATTTCAGCTCTTATTGAAGAGACAACAGACATAGCCCAGCTGTCGCGAAAAATAAAGTTTGATGAAAAGCAGCAGATACAAAAGCGCGGCAAGACGGTGAAAGAGGTAATTGCCGCTTACGATGCCTTGGCTATAATTGTGCATCCCTCAAACAGGGTTGGCAGCCTTACGCGTGAGCAACTGGAGGGCATTTTTACCGGAAAAATTACCAATTGGAAAGAGCTGGATGGCGAAGACATGAAGATTATCCCCTACGCCCGCGAAACCTCTTCGGGAACGTATGAGTTTTTTAAGGAAAGCGTTCTGAAAAATAAGAATTACAAAAACGGCATTATGAGCATGCCTGCCACGGGCGCCATAGTACAGTCCATAAGTCAGACAAAGGGCGCCATTGGCTATGTGGGCCTGGCTTATCTGAATAAAAGCGTAAAAGCCGTACAGGTGTCGTATGATAAGGGAGAAACCTATGTTATGCCTACAGTTGCCAATGCTAAAAATGGATCCTATCCTGTTGTGCGTCCTCTATATTATTATTATCTCTCTTCGGCCGAAAACAGGGTGAAGCCGTTTCTGGATTACGTTTTATCGGCTGCCGGACAAAAGATTGTAACCGAAACAGGTTTTATTACCATAAAATGAGACAGTTTAAAAAAATCGCAACACATGTTGTTGAAGGCCTGTTTGCTTTAAGCGGAAGCATTACAAGTCTTGCCATATTGCTGATTGTCCTGTTTTTATTTAAGGAAGGAATGGGACTGTTTCAGAGTTCCGCAGTAGAAACGGGTTATGTAATTTGCATAAATGCCTCAAATCCTGTGGAACAATTGACCCCTGTTGAGATAAAGGAGGTTTTTAACTGGGATATTACCGACTGGAAAGCGCTGGGAGGAAAAGAGGGCGAAATTGTTCCTTTCCGTTTTGAGGAGGTTTTTTCCCTGTATTCCGATGAAGAATTGGGCGAAGATTATGCTCTGCTGCCCGAAAAGTTGACGGAGGCAATTGTTATGGAGCCAAATATTATTGCCTGTGTTCCCCAACAGTATGCTCCGGAAATGTCTCATCAAGTCAAAATTCTGCCTGTTGAAAACATTAAGCTTTCAAGCTTCCTTTCCGGAGAAGAGTGGATGCCCACTGCTCACCCTGCCCCTCAGTTCGGAGCGCTGCCTTTGATTATGGGGACGCTTTGGATAAGCCTTTTCGCCATACTTATCGCCTTGCCTCTTGGCTTGGGCGTGTCAATTTTTTTAGCCGAACTGGCAAGTGAGCCTGTTCGCAAAATTGTAAAGCCTGCTATTGAGCTGCTGGCTGGGATTCCTTCGGTGGTTTATGGATTTTTCGGGTTGGCAGTGATTGTTCCGCTTATTCAGCGCCTTTTTGCCCTTCCGGTGGGAGAAACCGCATTTACAGGAAGCATTATATTGGCAATCATGGCATTGCCTACAATTATCACCATTGCCGAAGATGCCATGCGCAACACTCCAGCCACTGTGAGAGAGGCCAGCCTGGGACTGGGTGCTACCCGCTGGCAAACCATTTACAGGGTAGTGATACCCTGCTCCGCGTCGGGCATTAGCGCGGCAGTGATATTGGGAATTGGGCGTGCCATTGGAGAAACTATGGCTGTTTTAATGGTAACGGGCAATGCTGCCGTAATGCTCCACTCGCTGTTTGAGCCGGCGCGAACTGTTCCGGCTACTATTGCCGCTGAACTCGGCGAAGCCCCAAGCGGCGGAGCACATTATCAATCGCTCTTTATGCTGGGCTGCATTCTGTTTGTGATTACCATGATAATCAGTATTTTAGCTGAATTTGTAAGTAAAAGAAAACAAACAGCTTGAAGATGAAAATCATAAAATATTTCCACTTCTCCTCAAGAGGTTTTCTATAACAGGCGCCTGACCCTCTTTGGCAATTATAATAAAAATATACAGGGTTGAAGAAGCTCAGAAGTACTAAGTCGGCAAAATGTGGTATAGAGCTGGAGCATTATGTGCGGCATTGCGGCTCGCCTGTCGCACCGGCATGGGAGATAGAACAGTGCGGCATATATTTGGAAAATTTGTATTTTTGCAAACGATTTTCGAAAATTCAAAAAAACATTACCTACATGAAAAAGAGTATCATTATCGGATTGGCAGCCGCAATAATACTGTTGAGCGCTTGCGGAAATGGGAAAAAAAGCCCAACCTTTAAAGTAGATAACTTTTCAAACGGCAAGGCAGGAGAGTTAATTTTAGTTATGAGCGATGACTGTTTTACCGACAACCGGAAAGATTCGGTAATTAGAGCGTTTACACAACCCCAGCCAGCTATCAATCAGATAGAGCCGATGTTTGATTTACTGAAATTTCAACCAAAAGATTTTACCCCCTATTTTCAACGGCATCGCGGCATCGTGCAGTTTGATGTGGATAATGCTTACTCAAGCAACACCTTTTCCATCGACAAAAATGTGTGGGCGGCACCGCAGGTAGTGGTGCGAATCAAAGGTAATAATGCCGACAGCTGCCTAGCGCTGTTTTATTCCCACCGAAAGGAGATTATAGACCAGTTCTATGACAACGATCTTAAACGGTTGCAGTCGGTTTACAAAAATGAGGCGGATGCCAGTGTGCAAAAGATTTTACGCGATAAATTCGGCATTCAGATAGATGCTCCGGCTCAATATTTTATTGCCAGCCAGGAGGATAATTTCCTTTGGCTGCGCTATAAAACCGCGCGAAATGACCGCTTTATCATGGTCTATAAAACGCCGATGACAGCACTGTCTCGCGAAAATCTGATTGCAGCACGCAACGAGATTACCCAAAAGCATATTCCCGGCGCGGTACGCGGTTCCTATCCCGTTATTGCCGATACTTACGGCTTGCCCAATGCCCATCCGCTCGCTGTCGGATCAAAACAAGGGATGGAAATGCGCGGATTGTGGGAGTCGGTAAACGACAAAATGGGCGGTCCATTCTACAGCTTCTCGTTTTTAGACCCTGCCGGTCAGTACTGCATTTCGGTGGACGGCTTTGTGTATGCCCCGCAGGAAAACAAGCGGGATTACCTTCGCGAAGTAGAAGCAATTGTGAAAAGCGTTCGGTAAAAAAAATCGTTTTTTCCCAAAATATTTAGAGCACATTCCGGTCTTTTTTATCGTATGTAAGTACGGGATTATCCAGAGTAACTATGCAAATCAGACAGGAAATCATAGAAAGTTGTAAAATAGGCGACCAGCGCGCACAGCAGCAACTCTATGATTTATGTGCCCCTTCTTTGCTGGCTGTTTGCTGCCGTTATGCTACTAATAGAGATGATGCCGAAGATATGCTGATTGAAGGTTTTATTAAACTGTTCAATCATGCTAAGGAGTACGACAAAAAAGCAGGTTCTTTCTACGTTTGGTCAAAAACTATTATGGTTAATACCGCCATTGACTGGCTGCGGAAACATGGCAAGCACAACACTTTCAATGCCATAGATGTGGTTACCGCCGAAGAATTAGGACTGTTTAATGCACAGGCTCGACAAAAGGCCGAAGAGGAGGCTGTTATGCGCGACGAGGAGACACAGCTTAATATTGAACCGGGCACCGATACAGCCCGCATTATGCAAGAGATAAAACAGATGCCGGAACATCTGAGAATTGTGTTTAACCTGCACCTGTTAGAGGAGTATTCGTACAGCGAAATAGAAGTGATGCTGAATCTGAAACAGACCACCATTAGAAGCCGATTCTCCAAAGCAATGCGCTGGCTAAATAACAGATTCAATGCAGAAGATAAAAAATAGCAGATAATTACATTTTAAAAATATGAACTCGGAACAACTCAGAAACTTATTGAACGAAGCGCAAGAAACGCCTTCTGCCCACTGCTGGAATGCTATCCAGCAGCAGTTGACAGCCATGGCGTCAGGCGCAACGGCGGTTTCTGCTTCTAAAGCAGCAGCACAGGCAGCAGGCAAAGGAATAGCATTGTCCGGGGCTAAAATAGCTGTCATTTCCGGTTCAATAGCAGTTGTAGCTACCATAGCTACAGTGGCAATAGTTAATCTTACCACAACCAAAGAGGCGCCTGTGCCTGTTGCTCCGGACACTTCATTTGAGATTGCTCTCACAACAGACACTCCGGATAGCCTTGCACCATTTGACTCATCTTCAGAAACGGCCCATTTGCAAACCGCTTCTTATACGGATAGGGAAGTCATCACTACCCATTCGACCGGTGCTCCAATTCACAATGCTCCACAAAACAGTTTGATTTCTCCCCTGTCATCATCGGAAGCCGGCACCCCGCAATCGGCAAGTGCAGCGCCGTCTTCTGCATCGCCCGTGCCGGTGCCGGGTGTTTCATCTGCATTGCCGGCTAACACCCCGCAATCGGCAACTCCAGCAAGGATAGTCGCCCCTTCCATAACAAAGCCTGCAGACAGCAAGCCTGCTATAAAACAGATCGCTACAAATCCCGAAAATGATCCGCTTGCCAGTCAATATCTCCAGGAGGAAAATCCCGATTACAGGCCCCCGGTACGGATAGAAATTCCAAACACCATTACGCCCAATGGCGATGGTTATAACGATTTCTTTACCATTACCGGATTAGAACAATGCGATGACTATCAACTTATTATATTAAACCAGGCGCGTAAGGAAATTCTTCGAACCCAAAACTATCAAAATGACTGGAATGCCGCTAATCAAGAGGGAAACACCTTTTACTATATCCTGATTTACAAAATAAACAATATTCAAGAGAAACGGACCGGAGTAATTTATGTACTAAAGTAAATCTTCAGACATAATACTTTCAGTATCTCCATGCGAAAAAATTATTATCTTTGCACCGCAAATCAAAATAGATACAATAATGCTCAAAAAAGTTAAAAAATTATCGTGCATACAACGAAAAACAGGTTTTTTAGGAGTGTTGTTTGTGGTAGCATTTTGCTACACAATCAACGCACAACAAATTACCAATCAGCAAAAAAGCAATATTATGGACAAGTATAGAGAAGTTCCTGTTGAGCAGGTAGAAAACAGCGTAGCCAAACTAATGAGTGAGGGATGGATGTTGATTACGGCGGGCAATATGCAGTCGTTTAACACCATGACAGCCAGTTGGGGCGAATTGGGGCATCTGTGGAATAAAAACGTAGCCACAATGTTTATTCGTCCGCAACGCTACACTAAAGAATTTGTGGACAGAGAAGAGATTTTTACACTCTCTTTTTTCAAGGAAGAGTATCGAAACGCTCTCAATATATGCGGCACAAAATCGGGACGCGACGGCGACAAGGTGAAGGAGGCAAAGCTTACCCCTGTGGCTACTACCGAAAATAGCGTGGCCTTTGAAGAGGCTTACATGATTATTGAGTGCCGCAAACTCTATGCCGAACCGTTTAAATCCGAATCATTTATTGATAAAACCATTCCCGAAAAAATTTATCCCACAGCCGATTTTCATACATTTTACATTGGCGAAGTGATACGGGTTTACATCAAAAAATAACGTAAAATCTATTTGATCTTAATTTTAAAAAAAAGTTGTATCTTTGCCGACCGAATAGACCATGGTTTGTTCTGAATTTTTTTTAACTATTTAATACCTATTTTAATGAACATTTTTGTTTCAAACTTAAACTTCAACACTACAGATGAAGATTTAAAAAATGCATTTGAAGAGTACGGCAACGTATTTTCCGCTAAAGTTATCACCGACAAATATACCGGACGTTCACGCGGCTTTGGTTTTGTTGAAATGACCGACAGCGATGGTCAAAAGGCTATAGACGCACTGAATGGCGTTACTTTTGACAACCAAATTATTAATGTAGCAGTGGCTCGTCCGAAAGAAGAGCGCCCTCAACGTTTTAACAAAACGAATGATAGACGAAATCGTAATCACGATAGATACTAAGCAAACACTTATATTTTGGTAAAAACCGGCCTGAAAGCCGGTTTTTTTTATTTCCGATGAGCGGTAAGCGGGATTCGAACCCGTGACCCAAAGCTTGGGAAGCTTTTACTCTACCAACTGAGCTATTACCGCAAATGAGACTGCAAAAATAGGAAAAATTTTGTTTACTTTTGCCTGCCGCTTAAAATTTCCTTTATATCGTTGAGTTTCATCAGTGCCTCTACTGGAGTAAGCGCATTGATATCCAAATCCATAATCTGCTCTTTTACATCCAGCAGCAAAGGATCATCAAGGGCGATGAAACTGAGTTGATAGCCGCCACCAGCCGGCTTGTTAATTTTCTCTTTTTTCCCTTTATTATTCTTATAATGATGCGATTCAAGCTGTTGCAATACTTCTTCAGCACGATGCAGCACCTGTTGCGGCATTCCGGCCATGCGCGCTACATGGATACCGAAACTGTGTTCACTCCCGCCCTGTGTTAATTTTCTTAAAAACAGCACCTTGTTGTCGATTTCTTTGACTGATACATGAAAGTTTTTAATACGCGAAAATTGCGAAGCCATATCATTCAATTCGTGGTAATGGGTGGCAAAGAGCACTTTAGCACGATACTG
>JAISAD010000048.1 GCA_031266895.1 Bacteroidales bacterium | reverse complement strand
GGATACCGTTTTATAATCTCATCCGAAAAGGGTTCGGCTGTATTATAGCTCAGTCTTATGGAGTCGTTAATTGTGCTGACAGTGCCCGATCTGTCGGTTAGCTGCAGTTGATAGCTTACGGAGTAGGAGATGTTTTGATTTCGGTCAATAAAGCGGTCTTCGGCCAGGTAAAGCCGTACATGAATGGCGATGTCGGCCGCCTCTGTGTTGTCAATGGTAAAGTTGTAGGCGTCTGTAAAGACGCTTGCCGTTTCTCCGGAAACGATGCTGCTCCCGCGCAGGGCTTTGGTGAATACGATGTTGCCACTGAAGGCGGTGGAGGAGAACAGGCAGCACGAAATTATCGCGGCCATATATGGTATTGTTTTTATTGTAGCTGTACAATTCATAATGCTTATATATTAAGTTGTTTGTTATCTTATGCCGGAAGCTATGAATGGCAATGAAGATGTACAGTAAAAAGGCATCAGCAATATTTCGCCTTTGGCATTCCATACTTCAAGGGTGTAATAATTATAGTAGTCAATACATGATTCCAGTTTAAGTACCAGCCAGTTATCCCCATATTGGATAGGTACAGGCGGAAAAGAGCCTGTTTTTACCGCACCGGTTTCGTCCGTATCGGCCACTGTGTTTCTTCGTTTATCCAGAACTCTAAAGCGCAGGTTCTGGGTACTAGCCACCCAATAGAGCTCCCTGTAGTGAATGTAGAGCCATTTATCGTAAGCGGTTTGCAGAGCGCCATCCGCCTCTTCCTTAAGGCTGGCGTGTGTGCAGGAAAAGCGCATTAGTGTGTATGGGATTTCCTTCTGGGGAAAATCGTAGATAGAGAATAAAGAGGTGTGAACGATCCTTCCGTGAGAGGTAATTTGCCACATATAGGTTCCGGTATCCAGGTCGGGGGCAAACCATGGATAGTTGATATAGTATTGGTTAATAGTGCTGTCGGCATATATGGGCGGGTTGTCTTTCGACGCATCACCGGGGGATTGCTTCGGCAACAGGGATGTCAGCACAAATGTAAACGGGGTATCCGGCAACAAGCTTTCAGGCCAAAGGAAAGTAAAGAACTCATTCCGGTCAAACTTTACCGTGTCTCCCTTTTCGGGATAGAAGTACTTGTTTTGCGCCATAAGAGAAGTTGATGACCCCAGCAAGCTGATAATTACTAATGTAAGTGTATGTTTTTTCATAGTTTCTATCTTTAACGTTTTGGTAAATTCTGTCGGGTAGTCTGCAGGGTTTGAATGCCTCTTTCGGTCTCCTTTTTAATCTGTATCAGCATTCCCTCTTCATCGTAATTATAAAAAGTAGCATAGTTGTTTTCATCCAGCTCGGCCGCTAATCTATACTTATTATCATACACATAGCTCTTTAAGACGGCTTTAGCCGGCATAATCCGGATATCGTCCACATAGAAGTTAAATATAGGAATTCTCAGTGTTAAAGTTATATTAGTGCCTGTTTGTGTGGGTGTAAATAGCATCTCTATGCGTTGCCAGCAATCTATTTTCTGTTCTTTCTGCACCTCAACAGGAGCAGAACCTCCGGTTACTATAAATTGATATGAATTACCGTTATTCTCCGTTGTAACACAATCATTTCTTCGCACCCAGCACGAGAAAACATACAGGGAGTCTTTAATCAGATTGAGCGTGACGTCCTGAGTAAACTGTGAAGCACTGTTTTGCACATTTGTACGAATAACAAGCTGATTACTGGGTGTTACCAGTGAATAATTGCCGGTATGAGCATAAGCATTGGTTCTGCTGCCATTGGTACAGACAATATGTCCACGAGGATTGCCTGTTGTAATTTGCGGATCGTTTTCAAAACTGTCGAATCCCATTTCATAATAGCGGGCATTTTGAGCAACGGCAGTTACCAGCGTATTTTTGTAGCCGTAAAGAGCTGAGGAATAAACATTGAGCGCATCTCTGTTTTCTATTTCAAAATCAAAGGGACTGTACCGGGTAATTTCAGCATTCCATGTCCATGGCTTTTGCTGATTGTTTTCGTTTCCGTTTTTATGTACAAAGAACTGGAAAGAGGTGAATGTGCCGTCGTAAGCCGCATTGGTTTGATAAGAAGGACTTTTGCCGGTTTGGTTGCGCTCGGTTACATACAGATTGGAACGCTGGGGACGGTACATATTGGTAAGACCCCAATATTCGGGACATAGCATGTTTACCCCTGCATCGGCATAAGACAAAGCATAGTTGTTTTTATACTCTGTGGCAGAGGCTTGCAGTACGCCATCTACGCACTCTTCAAACAGTTTTCGGTCATTGTTCCACGGAAATCGAGCAACCTGAGCATTATTTTTATACAGCAGAATGGTATTCCCACTTTTCACAAAACGATAATCGGTAATAGTGGTAAAATTGGGAATGTTAACACTGGCGGATACGTAATATCCCGAATCAATTAATTCCTGCAGGGGCATGGCACACAAGCGGCTAAAAGCATCTCCCTTAAAAAAGTAAAGCGTACGTTGTGCAGGTGTGTAAGCTATGCGCACCATGTGGCTGTTGCCGGCACAGTCGGCATAGGGGAAACAGGTACTGGGGGAAGCGTTAAACTGTTCGATCATGGGTACGCGCCTGTTAGCCGGATTGGCCGGATCGGTTAATGAAACAATAGTAGCCGCCGTTGCCTCTGTCTGGTTGGCAAAGCGGGAACGAAGAATTTCCTTGCTGTTCAACGGCAGGGAAACTTGTACGCAGCTACTGTTCCAGCAGGAGAAATTAGTGCCATTAAGAAACTGTTTGATGGGCAATAGGGTGCCTGCATTGTCGATTCTGTCGTACATATCAAAAATATGATTGCTGTTAAAATCGGCATTAAAGAACATGGCCCTGTAGTTCTCGGCGGCATTGCCCATATTGGGATAATTCCAGTAGGCAGGTATATTATAGGTATATACAGGCTCTTCAAACTCATTGCTGGTGGAAGTAAGCAGCGGCTTGCCCGTGTAGGGGTCGAATTGCAAATATCGGGTAGTAGTTACTGCCCCCTTGTTGTAGCTTTTGACCCGTTCCAGTATGCCCGTATTATAGATTACTTTGGTAGTAGCTACAGCGCGTACCCGCTCTTCAAAACAGTCGATCATGGCCATGCCCGAACCGCCAAATACGGGAGGAAACCATACGGCCAGCATAAATTGAGTAGCAGCTCCTGCACCGATAGATCTGGAATAATCCTCACGCTGGTCAATTACAAAATCGTAAGTTTGTCCTAAAATCTTCTTTGCTGTTATGCCGTCATCCAAGAGTACATCTGCGGTGTTATCTATTCGGTTGCCATTTTTTGTCTTGTAAAAATATTCTATTTTAGAAGCATAGCCCGAATTTTCTACTGCCAGAATCCACTGGTTTATACTGTTTGGCACGGGAATATACGGACAGATAGAAACAGATTTCTGTTGTCCGTGCATATTATTGAGTTCTATCGCATAGCCCTGCGAATAGGCTGAAATATTGGACTGTTTAAACCCTGCCGTTAAAATACTCAGCAGATTGGGCATCCTGTCAATTTGAATTGACAGGGGTGTCTGGCTTACTGTTATGGGATAGTCTTTGGCCGTATAAAATTCATGACGCTGTATGCCTGATGCGGAAAAATTTACACTGGAAGGCGTAACGGTTCTCACAATAACCTGACTGTAGCCTACATTGGCTGCCGGAAAATAGCTCTCTCCGTATGGCTCTTCACTGTACATTTCATCTTCTATAAAAAATATCCCTTTCGCTCTGTCATATACAGGATAGCGTAAGGCAGTCTCTTCGGCGCATACCGCCGGTTCATATTCAGCTACTCCCGAACTGATAATATTGCCGTTTTCCACTTTTCGATAATAATACTCCTGCCTGTAGGCGCTGCTTTCCGATTTTTCCCAATTATCCTGCATGGTAATCGCTTTCACACGTGCCCCGCCGCCATATTTTATCTTTGTCGGCACATTCAATCGCACGTATGAAGGCATACCCGACGAATTGTAAGCCGGATAGTTGTAATAGCGATGCATTTTACACATGGCATAAAAGCCCTGATTTCCTCCATACATGGAGGCCACCTTGTCTATCAGCCCTTTGGATATCAACGCCCTGAAAAAAGCTGCTGCATCACTTTGATTCTCATCAGCGTCCGAATTATTAAACAGTAAGTCGGGACGATTATTTTTTAAATATTGCCACGCCAAAAAACAGACAGGATGCACATCATACGCCGCAAACGGCTTTACCTGTACCTTGCCCGTCAATCCGTCAGGAGAGGCATTGGTGGCCGTTTGAGGTATAACTTCAATATAACCCTGTATGTAATCAGGCCTTTTCTGGTTATCATAGCTAATGGCCGTCTTAAAAAACATGAGGTTGTTTTTAAATCCTGTTACGTATGCTTTGGCCTGAATAGCGGCCTCTTTTTTAAAGTAAACATAATAAGAACCATTCTCCTTGGCAAAACTGCCCGGCCCGCTCATTAGGGCCATATACATGGCCTGTCTGTCCTGCACATAAGCGTAATCGTCGCTCTCGTATTCCATGTCTATAGCACCTCCCGAAGGCAATTCTATTTTGGTGAGCAGCCATGCCTGTGTCCACTGGTCGGCCTTTCCTTTATCCTGAGTTACATAATGCTCAAAATAGTTGGCATCACTCTTATAATTACCCCATCTGTCCATGCGAGTCGGATTATAGGAGGGATTATACTGGGCGTTATCGTAGCCATAGTGAAATCTGTACGGATTGGCTTGCCCTTTGGCGCTGTTGCCATATTTAAAATAGACCGTTTTCAGAGTTAATTTGCCCGAACTGGAATTGGGAACCACCTGACACAAGGAGTAATTATACTCAAAAACTGCGGTCTGTATAGGCGTATTCGTATCGGCCTTGCTGTATAACCGGATGCTGTCCAGTTTATATAATACCGCATTGGGATCTTTGCCTCCTCCATATTCACCATCCACCCCCGACTTGATACCCAGCGCATCCGTTCTCGACGAAGCATAAAACCGCGCTTTATGGGTACTTGTTTCTATTTCTTTGATATAGGAGATCTCTTTTTCTCCATAGTTATAACTTCCCTTGTCATCGGTGCTGTTGGAACGGTCGCCCATAAAGTAACTGGCACCTTCGTATGGAAATCGCCATCTGTACAGATTGTTGCAGTTGCCGGTACATTTGTACTTGTCATTGTAGGTAAACTTTACCCAATAGCCCAAATCACCATCGTCGGGCTGTCCGTTATTGTTGATATCCACATAATCGGGCGAAGTAATGCCTGTAAGCAAATAGGCATAGGCATAAGCCGGAGTTTCCGTATAGGAGTAGAGCCGCTCTTTTCCCATTCGAACTGTCCCGTTGGCATTGCCAGAACTGTAGTTACTCCCGTATGCCAGCGTTGTTTTATCTATTCCATTATAGGCGGGAACGGAAAATATTACCTCTTTTTCTATCTTGTTGTATAAGGTCTTGCCATAAGTGTAACGCTCGCCCTGATTATTGACTATCGAAAACTCCTTGATGTGGTGCGATTTCCCCACCGGAGATGATGTGCCTGTCTGATACTCAATATTACAGGTTCTTTTAGTGCGGGTGCCTTGCTCGTATTGGGTGATGTTTTTGCCGGTATTAAGCTGATTCGAGATAGTATAGTTGTAATTGAGGGCATCCCAAAACGACGTGCTTTCGGTTTTATTCAATTGAAAGGCGACTGCTTTGTTGCCGTCGAGCGGATTCAACCAGTTAGATTCGGAAGCCGTCTGTTCGCCCGACATTTTGAAATAAAACGGCTCATATAAAGAGGGATTTATGCTCTTGTTTGGCTGATTGTTATAGGATTGCTTGTTTTTATAGGAAAAAAGAGTATTATAGGCATTGGCAGCCCAGTCACCGGAAGAATTTTCTCCCGAATGAAAGGATAGATCCACTCCTGCTTGTAAGCCTGCAGCAGCAGCCCCATCTGCCCCTATTTCAGTCGTGCTGGTAAAGGTTGTTACATGATTGTCAAAGAAGTGGCCGTAGTCAGATCGGTAGGCTCGAAAACTGCCTTGCAGCAACTCGCCCGTTACATTGTAAACATCATGGGTCATGACTGGTAACGGTAAATTTTTGGAATTCTGATTTACACACAACTCTTTTTCTCTGTTAAAATCCTGCAAGGATGAAGGAGACGATTGGTCCGCATAACATAAGCCATACGCAGGAGTGATTATCGCTGCATCAGGAGTGCTTTGCAGACAAATACTGGCGGTTACCGATTTGCAGCCCTCCAAATAAGCCCCCGCAGCCCCGAGTTGAAAAGAGAGGGCAAAGGTATTGCTGCTAAGTGGAATATGGATGGGCGGTAAAACAGCTGCCGTAGAAAAAGTGTTGCCTACCGACAAGCCTATCCCTTTTATTCCTGACTCTTTTTGGGAGGCTGACAGGGTGTATTGACTGCCATAGGTATAAACGCCACTCTTGCTGTTATAGCCATAATTGAACCCCAGTTGCAAGTTCTTGGATCCCCCATTCATCGAAAAGGAACTCGTAATGCCATTATCGGAATCTAACGTTAAGCTGCCCCCTATGGTTAAGCGCACACTCTTTTCGTTTTGTACATTATTGGTTCTTACGTAAGAAGCGGAAAGACCAAACCGCCGGGTTAAGGAAATGCCATTGTAGGTGTTGTATATAAAAGACTTTGAATCAGATACTCCGACACCAAAATTAGCACCAGCCACTTCTCCGGTGAAACTGGGAGTAAAAATAAAGGTATTGTTGTTGCGCTTCTTATAGGTTTTACTGATGATATCACCTTTGAAGTCATCGGGAACCCCTCTTACCTGTCGAGTTATGGCACCTGGGTTCAAATTCCAACCCAAGCCTACCCACGAAGCCTCGTGTTCCATACCCGCTGCTTCCGAACTGTAAGTCAGGTTGACAGGATATCCTCCATTGGAACCGGGTACTGTCATTATGGGAATGGTATAATGAAAATTGCCACTAAACAAATCCACCATGTTATCCTTATCGGCAGGTGTAAAACCGGCCATTTCCGGTTGTGCAGGTCCGCCACTCAACGCATGTAACTGCAGGGGTTGAAGTAATTGTACAAGTAGCCCAATCAGTAGAAATAGGGCTAATATCTTGGAAATTTGACTATTACGTATTTTTAGAAGCATGACATATTTTTTAGAATGCAAAACTACGATATATTTTCCGATGTGAATCGCCAATGTGTTAAAAAAATATCAACAAAATAGTGTTAATAACTTTTGTTTGAGGATTTGAATTTTTAACTATCTTTGCACAATATAATCCATGAATGGATTGTTTGATTTTAACTTATTTAAAATCAATAATTTATGGATTGTTTTGAAAAATACAATCATAATTAAAAACAGTTATTATGTTAGAAGATAAAATTAATGCCGACATTAAGGCGGCAATGCTGGCAAGGGAACAGGACCGATTAAATGCGCTTAGAGCGGTAAAATCGGCAATTTTGCTGCTCAAAACCGAAAAAAGAGGGGGCGATATTACGGAAGAGATGGAAGTGAAGACCCTGCAGCGACTTGTAAAGCAGCGCAAAGAGAGTGCAGAGATGTATAAGGCGCAAAACCGCTATGACCTCTGCGAGGAGGAGATAAGGCAGATGGAGGTGATTGCACGCTATTTGCCGCAGCAACTTTCGGAAGCGGAGATTACCGAGGCGCTCAAGGAACTGATTGCTGCTAATAATATTTCCGGCATTAAGGAGATGGGGAAGTTGATGGGCATTGCTACTCGCCATTTTGCAGGAAAAGCTGACAATCAAACAGTTTCTGCTATCGTAAAACAACTTTTGGTGTAGATTATGATGCGAAGAAAAATCAAGAACGTGTTTGCAAAGCAGGATTATTACTGCTTTGCCTGTTCTCCGCACAATCCTGTCGGATTGCAGTTGTCGTTTGTTGAAACTGAGGAGGGTGTGGAGTCAGTGTGGAATCCGAAACAGTATTACGAAGGTTATCCGGGCATTATTCATGGTGGCATTCTGGCTACGCTGGCCGATGAGGTGGCGGCGTGGACGCTTTATATTAAAGGACAGTGCTCGGGAGTTACCTCGCGCTTAAATGTCAAGTACGCCAAACCGGTATCTTCGCTGCAGCAGCATATCGTTGTCAAGGGCAAAATGCGCGAAATTAAGCGTTCTCTGGCCTTTATTGATATACAGATTATAAGCGAAAACGGCGAATTGTGCCTTAGCGGCGAAGCGGTTTATTTCGTTATTCCTCGCGAAAAAGCGGTGTCAATGAACTATTTTCCTGAGCATTTCGAGGATTTTTTTGATTAATCTTATTTGTTATGCATAGAACCTGTAATCCGATTTTAGCGCTTTTGCTTATTGTAATTTCATGTATTACAATAGGCTGCCATACTGGAAAAGAGAAAGTAATTGCCCAGGAGACTTTTTCATTTTTGAATGACAACTGGAATTTTGAGCAGAGACTGATCACATTCGAGAAGGAAATTGACAGCGACAAGCCTTGCAAAATTGTACTGGATTTGTTCTGTACAAAAGAGTTTATCGCCGAAAGCCTGCCCGTAACGCTCTCGCTTTATGATTCGGAGGGAGGCGAAGCACACCGCAGCAACACCTTTGATTTTGTACAAAAGAAAGATATGACTGAAAAGACGGAGGGTGATTTAACGGTTTATAGCCTGCCTGTTTATGCTAAGAAATACTTTAATGTACATGGAAAATACAAATTCCGGCTGCTGCACACCTATTATAACTATAATTTATTGGGCATCAGAAGTATCACTGTTAAGGTAATAGAACTCGAAATGGATTAGTTGAGAGCATACAGTTGTGCCACAGGAAGCAAAGTCAATCTGATTTTTGCTGTTCTTTAGCTTGATAGGCCAGTGCATACATTTTAATTTGCTTTATCATGGAAAGCAAGCCGTTGGAGCGTGTGGGCGACAAGTGCTCCTTGAGTCCTATTTTATCAATATAGTCTAACGAAGCATTTAGAATCTCGTCAGGAGTTCTTCCGTCTAATACTTTGATTAGCAAAAAGATAATTCCTTTGGTAATAATGGCGTCGCTATCAGCGGTAAACCGAATTTTCCCTTCCTGGTAATCAGCATGAAGCCACACTTGTGACTGGCAGCCTGCAATGAGGTATTGCGGCGTTTTGTATTGTGCATCAATCAAAGGTAACTCACGCCCCAATTCGATAATATAGTTATACTTATCCATCCAGTCATTGAGAAGTTCGAACTCTTTGATTAATTGATTTTCAATCTCTTGCATACTTGCTTTGTGATTATTGCAATTAGTGCGATTAGGCTAACCCTCCATTACCGATAATGGGAATATTTTCTGCCGGAATATTCTCTTTAATGATACCGTTTTTCTCTTCAAATTTTTTGATATTATCAGCTAAAGAGCTTAAAAGACGCTTGGCATTTTGGGGGGTAAGTATTACGCGTGAACGGACATTGCCTTTAGGAATTCCTGGCATAAGAGCTACAAAATCCAATATAAATTCACTGCTGGAATGGGTAATAATTACCAGGTTGGAATACATTCCCTGTGCGATTTCGTCTGACAAATTAATGTCAATTTGCTGTTGCTGTTCCATTATTTTTACTGTTTAGATGCCATTAATGATTCGTATTCTTCTTTTGAGCTTACTTCAATGCTTTGGTATTTTTTCAAGCCTGTTCCGGCAGGAATAAGATGACCTACAATAACGTTCTCTTTCATCCCGTTGAGATTGTCCGATTTGGCATTGATAGCCGCTTCGGTGAGCACTTTTGTAGTTTCCTGGAATGAGGCGGCCGAAATAAAACTGCGGGTCTGCAACGAGGCTCTGGTAATTCCCTGCAAAATTGGTTTGCCGGTTGCGGGGCAGGCATCGCGCACCTCTACCACTTTCAAGTCTTTACGTTTCAGCAGTGAGTTCTCATCGCGTAATTTTTTCGCATTGATAATTTGTCCTTTGCGATATTCGATAGAATTGCCGGGATCTACTACCACTTTTTTGTTCCAAATCTGGTCGTTTTCTTCCTGGAAGTCAATTTTATTGATCAACTCGCCCTGCAGGAATTTGGTATCGCCCGGATCTTCTATTTCCATTTTGCGCATCATTTGACGTACAATGACTTCAAAGTGCTTGTCGTTGATTTTTACCCCTTGCAGGCGGTAAACTTCCTGAATTTCGTTGATGATGTACTCCTGTACTTTCATTGCTCCTTTGATATTCAGGATGTCTGAAGGCGTGAGCGACCCTTCCGACAATGGAGTGCCGGCCTTTACAAAATCGTTTTCCTGCGCCAGAATCTGTTTGGATGTTGGAATAAGGTAAATCTTTTCTTCACCGGTTCTTGAAGTAATTTTTACGGAACGGTTGCCTCTCTTTAATTTTTTCTCGAAAGATACCACCCCGTCAATTTCGGACACTACAGCTGGGTCTGATGGATTACGCGCTTCAAACAGTTCGGTTACGCGCGGCAAACCGCCCGTGATGTCTCCCGACTTGCCGAATGAACGCGGAATTTTAACCAGAATTTCGCCGTAGTCAATTTCTTGACCCTCTTCTACCGAAAGACGAGCACCTACCGGAATGTCGAAACTCTTAACGATTTCGCCCGCTTTATTCAGGATATAGATACTTGGGTTTTTGGTTTTCAAACGGCTTTCTACAATCACTTTATCGTGAATATTGGTCATTTCGTCAGTTTCTACACGATAGGTAATCCCTTCAACAATATCTTTAAATTCAACTTTACCTGCCACGTCTGATATGATTACCGCATTAAACGGATCCCAATCTGCAACAAGGGTGTTTTTTTCAACATTATCGCCATGTTTGAAGTAAAGGTTAGCGCCGTAAGGAATATTAGCCGAAGAGAGGGCTACACCGGTCTTTACATCAATGATTTTCATTTCAGCAGAACGACCAATGACTTTGAAATATACCTTTCCCTTATCATCTGTCTTTTCCAGCGCTCTCAGTTCGTCAATACTGAGCATACCGCTGTACTTGGCGTTGATTTTGCTGTTGGCAGCTACGTTGCCGGCCACACCCCCAACGTGGAAAGTACGGAGGGTAAGCTGCGTACCCGGTTCACCAATAGATTGTGCGGCGATAACACCCACAGCTTCGCCGATTTGCACCATTTTACCGGTGGCTAAATTTCGGCCATAGCACTTTTGGCAAACACCGTGCTTGGATTCACAGGTAGGTACGGAACGAATTTCCACCTCTTCAATAGGCGACTCTTCGATAATGGCACACAACTCTTCGTTTAGCTCTTCACCGGCTTTTACAATCAGTTCGCCGGTTTGCGGATGATAAACATCATGCAGGGTAACACGTCCCAATAAACGGTCATACAGAGTTTCTACAACCTCTTCGTTTTTCTTCAAAGCGCCAATGGCCATGCCTCTTAGTGTGCCACAGTCTTCTTCATTGATGATGACATCGTGCGATACGTCCACCAGACGACGGGTCAAGTAACCAGCATCGGCAGTTTTTAATGCAGTGTCAGCCAGTCCTTTACGAGCTCCGTGCGTAGAGATAAAGTACTCTAATACCGATAATCCTTCTTTAAAGTTTGACAAAATGGGATTTTCGATGATTTCGCCACCGCCTGCGCTGGTTTTGGTTGGCTTAGCCATCAAGCCACGCATGCCGGAGAGCTGGCGAATCTGTTCAGCCGAACCGCGAGCGCCAGAGTGCCGCATCATGTGTACAGGGTTAAAGCCCTGACGGTCGTTGGCAATGCGTTCCATCAACACGCCGCTCAAGCGGGCGTTGGCATGAGACCATACGTCAACTACCTGATTATAGCGCTCGGTGTTGGTGATAAATCCCATATTGTAGTTAGATGTAATCTCTTCTATCTGAACATTTGATTCGGTGATTAGTTTCGCTTTCTCTTCGGGAATAATCACATCGCCCAAGTTGAATGACAAGCCGCCTTCGAAAGCCATGCGGAATCCCAAGCCCATAATGTCGTCTAAGAATTTCGCAGTTTTGGCATTGCCCGACTTGCTCAGTACAGCGCCAATAATATCTCTCAAGGATTTTTTAGTCAAAAGTTCATTTACATAGCCGTATTCGGATGGCACCACCTGATTAAAAAGTACGCGGCCTACAGTAGTTTCGATAAGTTCCGTTTGGCCGTTTCCGGTCAGATTTACCCGGCATTTGATCACTGCATTCAAATCCACTTTTTTCTCATTATAGGCAATGATTACCTCTTCGGGGGAGTAGAATTTGCTCCCTTCGCCCATTACCGGTTCGGTAGGAGTGGAGCGACGCTCTTTGGTGATGTAGTACAGACCCAATACCATGTCTTGCGAGGGCACGGTGATTGGGGCGCCATTAGCAGGGTTCAGAATGTTGTGCGAAGCGAGCATCAGCATTTGAGCCTCCATAATGGCGGCATTGCCCAGCGGCACATGTACAGCCATCTGGTCGCCGTCGAAGTCAGCATTGAATGCCGTACAGCAAAGCGGGTGCAGACGGATGGCTTTTCCCTCCACCAGGCGAGGCTGAAATGCCTGAATGCCCAAGCGGTGCAGAGTGGGAGCTCGATTTAATAAAACGGGGTGTCCCTTTAGTATATTTTCCAGAATTTCCCATACAATAGGGTCTTTTCTATCTACGATTTTTTTAGCAGATTTTACGGTTTTAACGATACCTCTTTCAAGGATTTTTCTGATAATGAATGGCTTAAATAATTCAGCTGCCATATCTTTCGGTAGTCCGCATTCGTTAAGGTGTAATTCAGGGCCTACCACAATAACAGAACGTCCGGAGTAATCCACACGTTTTCCGAGCAGATTTTGACGAAAACGCCCCTGTTTGCCTTTCAAACTGTCAGACAGTGATTTAAGCGCTCTGTTAGACTCTGTTTTCACCGCATTCGACTTTCTTGAATTGTCGAACAGAGAGTCCACAGCCTCTTGCAGCATGCGTTTTTCGTTACGCATAATTACATCGGGTGCTTTAATGTCAATTAATCGCTTTAAGCGGTTGTTGCGGATAATTACGCGGCGGTAAAGGTCGTTGAGGTCTGACGTGGCGAAGCGCCCTCCATCAAGCGGAACTAACGGACGCAGCTCGGGCGGAATAACAGGCACAATGGTGACAATCATCCATTCGGGTTTGTTTTCAGCGCGTTTTCGGCTGTCTCTAAATGCCTCATAAACATGCAATCTTTTCAGAATATCCTGCTTGCGCTGTTGAGAAGTTTCGTTGTTGGCTCTGTCTCTCAATTCATACGACTCTTTATCCAAATCAATTTGCAACAGGAGATCGTAAAGAGCTTCTGCGCCCATTTTGGCAATAAATTTATTGGGATCGGTATCGTCTAATAATTTGTTTTCCGGCGGCAAGGATTCAATCACGTTGAAACATTCTTCTTCGCTTAGCAGCGACAATCTTTTCACGTTTTCGCTTTCGGCTATGCCGGGCTGGATAACTACATACTTTTCATAGTAAACGATAGAATCTACTGCTTTGGAGGCTAATCCAAGCAATGCCCCAACTTTATTCGGCAGGGTTTTAAAGAACCAGATATGGGCAACAGGCACTACCAATTGGATATGTCCCATGCGTTCGCGACGCACTTTGCGTTCGGTGACTTCTACTCCGCAACGGTCGCAAATAATACCTTTATATCTGATGCGTTTATATTTGCCGCAATGGCACTCCCAATCCTTTGTCGGCCCGAAAATCTTTTCACAAAACAGCCCTTCCCGCTCAGGTTTGTATGTTCTGTAATTTATGGTTTCGGGTTTCAGCACTTCGCCGTGAGACTGTTCCAGGATAGACTCGGGCGAGGCCAAACTGATGGTCATTGTCGAAAACTCTTTTCTTGTATTCGTTTCTTTTCTGGATGCCATGATTTTATATTCTTTCTAAATTATTCAAATTTAATATCTAATGCCAAACCGCGTAATTCATTGATTAACACGTTGAATGATTCCGGAAGTCCGGGTACAGGCATGTTATCGCCTTTCACAATAGCTTCGTAAGCTTTTGCGCGGCCTACCACATCATCCGATTTTACCGTAAGGATTTCTTGCAGTACATTGGCGGCGCCAAAAGCTTCAATAGCCCAAACTTCCATTTCTCCGAAACGCTGACCTCCGAATTGCGCTTTACCACCCAGGGGCTGTTGCGTAATCATGGAGTACGGTCCTATGGAACGGGCGTGCATCTTATCATCAACCATGTGGTGTAACTTAATCATGTAGATATAGCCCACCGTAACTTTCTGATGGAATTTTTCGCCGGTTTCGCCATTGTAGAGCTGAATGCTGCCATTTTCGGGCAGCCCTGCTTTTTTCATTAATTCGTTAATCTGGTCAATGGAAGCGCCATCGAAGATTGGGGTGGCGAATTTCACACCCATCTCTTTGCCTGCCCAACCAAGTACGGTTTCGTAAATCTGTCCCAAATTCATGCGGGAAGGCACACCCAGCGGATTCAACACAATGTCCACCGGTCGGCCATCTTCGAGAAACGGCATATCTTCTGCGCGTACAATTTTAGCTACAATACCCTTATTGCCGTGACGTCCTGCCATTTTGTCGCCTACTCTCAATTTACGTTTATTCGCTACGTAAACTTTAGCCATTTGCACGATACCGGTCGGCAATTCCGAACCGATAATGGCATCAAATTTTTCGCGGGTGAAGCGAGCCATAACATCGCGCTCGCAAATCAGATAATTGCGAATAATTTCGGCAATAGTATGGTTCAAAGTGTTATCGCTTGTCCATTTGGACATGGCAACAGTAGCGTAATTGATGTTGCTTAGTAACTTTTGCGAGAATTTTGCGCCTTTAGATACCACTACATTTTTTGTATTGTCATATACCTGATACGAAATTTTACCGTCTAGTATATTGTATAACTTAGCTACAATGCATTCTTTCAGCAAATTCAACTCCTGTTCATACTTTCCTTCAATCTCTTTCAGAATATCTTTGTCTTTCGAGCGCGTTTTTCTATCTTTCACCAGGCGAGATAGCGATTTAGTTCCAATAACCACCCCTTTCATGGATGGAGGCGCTTTGAGAGAAGCATCTTTTACATCTCCGGCTTTATCTCCGAAAATAGCTCTCAACAGTTTTTCTTCAGGTGTAGGATATGTTTCGCCTTTTGGCGTAATTTTACCAATTAAAATATCTCCTTCATTCACTTCGGCTCCAATTCTGATAAGGCCGTCTTCTCCAAGATCTTTAGTTGTGTCTGATGATACGTTGGGAATATCGTTGGTCAACTCTTCGATGCCGCGTTTGGTGTCGCGCACTTCGAGCGTAAATTCTTCAATATGGATAGAGGTAAAAATGTCTTCTTTTACTACTCTTTCCGAAATCACAATAGCATCTTCAAAGTTGTAGCCTTTCCAGGGCATGAATGCCACCATCATATTACGACCCAGCGCCAATTCGCCGTCTTTTGTGGCGTAGCCTTCGGTAAGAACATCGCCTTTTTTCACTTTTTGGCCTTTAGCAACCAGCGGTGTCATGTTGATACATGAATTTTGATTGGTTCTTCTGAATTTTAACAGATGATAGGTCTTAGTGTTGGAATCAAAACTTACCAGATTCTCAATTTCGCTTCTTTCGTAATTGATGACAATCTTTTCAGCATCCACGTACTCTACAATTCCTTTTCCTTCCGCCAGGAGCAGAGTGCGCGAATCAACAGCAACACGATGCTCCAGCCCTGTGCCAACGATAGGCGTTTCGGGGGCTAACAGTGGAACAGCTTGTCGCATCATGTTCGATCCCATCAGGGCGCGGTTGGCGTCATCGTTTTCGAGGAATGGAATGAGCGAAGCTGCAATAGAGGCAATTTGGTTGGGACCTACATCTATCAGGTCAATTTTTTCACGTTGCAGAATAGGATAGTCGGCCAAGTTACGTGCTTTTACCGTTTCCGACAGCACCCCTTCTTTGTTCATTGGCGTATTGGCTTGCGCGATAGATTTATTTTCCTCTTCTTCGGCGCTTAAATAAATAGGGTCTTCATTGAAGATCACTTTACCGTCAATTACTCTGCGATAAGGAGTCTCGATAAATCCGAGATGATTTATTTTAGCAAATACACAAAGCGAGGAGATAAGCCCAATGTTTGGCCCTTCGGGTGTTTCAATGGTGCAGAGGCGGCCGTAGTGGGTATAGTGTACATCGCGCACTTCAAAGCCGGCACGCTCTCTCGACAGACCGCCGGGGCCTAAAGCTGAAATTCTGCGCTTATGGGTCAATTCCGAGAGCGGATTGGTCTGATCCATAAATTGCGACAGTTGATTCGTCCCGAAGAAAGAGTTAATAACTGAAGAAAGTGTTTTGGCATTAATCAAATCCATGGGTGCAAATACCTCGTTATCACGCACATTCATCTTTTCACGAATAGTACGCGTCATGCGAGAGAGCCCTAACCCAAATTGGTTATAGAGCTGTTCGCCTACAGTTCTTACACGGCGATTGCTCAAGTGGTCAATATCATCCACTTCCATTTTGGAATTAATTAATTCGATAAGATAACGGATGATATAAATAATGTCTTCTTTTGTCAATATGCCCACTTCCATGGGGATATTGAGATTCAGTTTCTTATTGATGCGGTAGCGCCCTACCTCGCCAAGGTCATATCTTTTATCGGAGAAAAATAGCTTTTCGAGTGCCTGACGGGCAGCCTCTTCATCAGGAGCTGCAGTATTGCGCAGTTGCAGGTAAATATAATCAAGAGCCTGTTTTTCGGAGTTGGCAGGATCTTTTTGCAGCGTATTAAAAATAATGGAATAGTCGGTTTGCTTTTCATCCTGCTTATGGAATAGTACAGTTTTGATATTGGCATCCGTAATCATTCTAATGTGATGATCTTCCAGAATGGTTTCGCGTTCAATAATCACTTCTGTACGTTCGATATTTACTACTTCGCCGGTCTCTTCGTCCACAAAATCTTCGTTCCAGGATTTTACTACGCGGGCAGCAAATTTCTGTCCTACATACTTTTTAAGGTTAGCTTTGGTAGCTTTTACCTCTTCGGCGATGTCAAAAATATCTAAAATATCTTTATCTGTCTCGTAACCGATGGCGCGAAGCAGAGTGGTAACGGGCAGTTTCTTTTTTCTGTCAATATAGGCATACATCACGTTGTTGATGTCGGTAGTAAACTCCATCCATGATCCTTTGAAAGGAATAATGCGTGCAGAGTAGAGTTGACTGCCGTTAGCGTGGAACGATGAGCCAAAGAAGACGCCCGGAGAGCGGTGCAGTTGGGAAACTACTACGCGTTCTGCGCCATTAATGATAAATGTTCCCTGAGGCGTCATGTAGGGAATCATGCCCAGATAGACATCTTGGATAACGGTTTCAAACTCTTCATGTTCCACATCGTTGCAGGAGAGTTTCATTTTGGCTTTCAAGGGAACGCTGTAGGTTAAACCTCTTTCGATGCATTCATCCATAGAATAGCGAGGACCATCAATATAATAGTCCAAAAATTCGAGAATAAAATTGTTTCTTGCATCTGCGATAGGAAAATTTTCTTCGAAAACTTTATACAGCCCTTCGTTACGGCGGCGTTCAGCGTCCGTATCTATTTGAAAGAAATCTTGAAATGATTTAAGTTGAATATCCAAAAAATCGGGATATTCAGTAGGGCGTGTAGATGCGAATGTGATTCTACTGTTATTTTTTGTTGCCAAGACTATTGTTTTTTAGTGGTTGTTGAATATGATTTAATAAGATTGTTAGATTTGACAGTAGTTTATAACTTTTTGATAATGAGTATAATAGAGTAGTATGAGCAAGAGCAGTAAAAGTGAGATTTTAATATAACGATAAATACAAGACCTCCACAACTGTGGAAGTCTTATACTATCGCGAGTAGGTATGCAGAAACTATTTCAGTTCTACTTCTGCACCGGCTTCTTCCAAAGATTTTTTCAAAGCTTCTGCTTCGTCTTTGGTAATACCTTCTTTCAACGGTTTCGGAGCAGCGTCAACTAATTCCTTAGCCTCTTTCAGACCGAGGTTGGTTAATTCTTTTACCAGCTTAACAACGGCCAATTTTTGAGTGCCTGCAGCTTTCAAAATAACATCGAAAGATGTTTTTTCTTCTTCTGCTTCAGCACCGCCACCAATTGCCGGACCAGCTGCTATTGCTACTGCTGCGGCTGCGGGTTCAATACCGTATTCATCTTTTAAAATTTGAGCCAGCTCATTAACTTCTTTAACGGTCAAATTTACTAATTGTTCTGCAAATAATTTGAGATCTGCCATGATTTTTATTCTTTTTAAATGTTATTTACTTTAGTTAATTACTCTTTTTTTTGTTTTTTATCTTTCAGAAAGCGTTTTAACGATACCGGCCAATTTGCCACCGCCTGATTGCAGCGCCGAAATAACGTTGCGTGCAGGTGATTGCAGTAAGCCAACAATATCTCCGATTAGTTCTTCTCTTGACTTGAGGTTGCAGAGAAGTTCCAGTTGATCATCGCCAAAGTAGGTTGCTTCTTCAATGAAAGCTGCTTTAATCAACGGTTTTTTGTTTTTACTGCGAAACTCTTTGACGAGTCTTGCAGGGCTGTTACCATTGTTGGAGAGCATGATTGAAGTAGGCCCAACCAATGCGGGATAGAGTTCCGAATAATCAATAGAGGCTTGATCCATTGCACGCTTGAGAATAGTGTTTTTTACCACTCTCAATTTAATGTCTCTTCTGAAGCACAATCTTCTCAGTTGATTAACGGTTTCTACGGTAAACCCGGACATATCGGTTACATACACATGCGCATAATCAGCTAACTCTTTTACGATTTCGTCAACGATTTTACTTTTTTGTTCTACTTTCATAATTTTAGCTTTTTAGGTTATAGTGTAACAGATTTAACATCCACTTGGATACCTGGACTCATGGTACTGGAAAGGTAAATGCTCCTGATGTAAGTGCCTTTTGCGGCTGCGGGTTTCAATTTGATAATGGTTGACATTACTTCACGGCTATTGTCTATCAGCTTGTCGGCGGTGAAATTTACCTTCCCGATAGCGGTATGAACAATCCCGTATTTATCAACTTTAAAATCAATTTTACCTGCTTTTACATCATTCACAGCTTTACCAATTTCCATAGTAACAGTGCCGGCTTTTGGGTTGGGCATTAAGCCTCGAGGACCGAGTATTTTACCGAGCGCTCCGATTTTGGGCATTACGCTGGGCATGGTGATGATAACATCAACATCGGTCCATCCCGATTTGATTTTATCAACATACTCATCCAAACCTACATAGTCAGCGCCTGCGGCCTTAGCTTCGTCTTCTTTGTCGGGGGTGCAGAGTGCCAAAACACGCACCGTTTTCCCTGTTCCATGCGGTAAAGTAACTATACCTCTTACCATTTGATTTGCCTTTCGAGGATCAACGCCCAAACGAACGTCAATGTCGAAAGAGGCATCAAATTTAGTGTAGGTAATATCCTTTACTATTTGCACGGCTTCGGGCAAAGGGTAAACCTTGTTTTTGTCAAACTTTGCTAAAGCCTCTTTGCGTTTTTTTGATATTTTAGCCATGTTGTTTTGTGTTACGTTTAATTAGTGAATTCATTTTCAAAAGGATTTGCGCCTCCTTTAACATTGATACCCATACTTCTTGCTGTCCCAGCCACCATGCTCATAGCAGATTCTACTGCAAAACAATTCATGTCGGTCATTTTGGTTTCGGCGATTTGACGAACCGTATCCCAAGAAATAGCAGCTACTTTGTCGCGGTTAGGCTCTTTAGATCCTTTCTTTGTTTGGGTTGCTTCCATCAATTGGACAGCAACAGGCGGTGTCTTGGTAACGAAATCGAATGATTTGTCTTTGTAAACGGTAATCACCACAGGAATTACCTTACCGGCCTGTTCTTGTGTACGGGCGTTAAACTGTTTACAAAAGTCCATAATATTCACCCCTTTTGAACCCAGTGCAGGCCCTACCGGAGGCGATGGATTGGCGGCGCCACCTTTGATTTGTAACTTAATAAGTCCAACTACTTCTTTTGCCATTTTGGTTAATTTTTTTGGTTGTGTAAC
>JAISAD010000037.1 GCA_031266895.1 Bacteroidales bacterium | reverse complement strand
CCTGTTTTTATAGATTTCGTTATTATTGCTGCCGCTGTTTTCCACCACCAGGCCATAGAGTCCCGAAGCGTTGGGCAGCGTGCCGGCAAAACTGTTCTCTTCTACTCTGAAGCCTGTGCTGTTGAGCAAATGTACCCCTTTTTTAATGGTTTGGGTAGCTTTGCCCAAATTAAAATTGGAGCGCAAAATCGACACATTATTAATGGCATTGACATATACGCCGGTTAGATTATTGATAAAAGTCGCCTGATCTATTTTGGTCGTAAGATTGGTTGCCGTGCCGGTAACAGATATCCCCCTGTTAAAGCCTTGAAACAGGGAGCGGGTCAAATCGGCTTCGGGGCAGCTGCCGTCAGTCAGCAGTGAATAGCGATTGCTGCAGTAGCCCTCTACTGTAAAGCCGGCATTTACCGCCTCAATGCCAATAGCTGTACCTTCATCGCCTGCCCATTCATTTTTAAAGGTGCAGGCGGTAAAAGTTACCCCTTTTACCGAACGTAGAAAGACATGACGCAGAAACGGATAAGTGAAGAAATATTGACCGTTCATTTTAAAAGTACACTCATTGAACCGGCAGGGCGCATTATATATCTCTGTTAGAATCAATGGGTTATTGGGAAAAAGCTGCCAATAGGCAGGCTCGTTATTAACCGCTATTTGATTATTGACAAAGTAGGAATTACTGGCATTTACCATGTTGCCTGAGAAAGTAGTATAGGGAACGCCATAGATATTAATTCCCTTTTGGGCATTGGCAATGGTAGCTCCATTAACCATGCGCACTACACCCTGATAGCGTTGCCCCTCTTCCAGCTGACTGTTGCTTGGGGTAAAAACCGTAATTCCTTTCCACATTTCGCCATTACAGGCGCTGGTAAGCGTACCGCCATCTATAATCAGGCGGCCGCCGGCCGAAACCCGAATAGCGGCATTGGCCGTACAAACAATATCTCCCGTAATGGTTAATGTGCCGCCCGAAGTTACGTAAGCTGTTGTGGCTAATGTTCGCATTCCGCTCCATGTTGCGTTGCTCGTAATGTTTATATCTTCCCGCGAGATGGGAGAGGGTAAAGACATTCCTGATATGGTAATATTTTTCTGTATGGTGTTCACCGCCTGTCCGCCTATAATTAAATCTACCGCAATATAGGCCGTGCCTGAACTCGCGGAAATGGGTTGAACTACAATCTTTCTATTCTCTTCCGATAAAATAAGCAAATGAGGGCTGACCCTCCAGTGCAGGCCTCCCATAGGGGTTCCTGTTAGATAATAGGTTTGCGGCTCGCATACGGAGATACTGGAAGCCCCCGATATATTAAACTGAGGCACCGATGGCAGGCAACTTGCATTGGCTACGCTGTATCTGATTACATTGCCCGGTTGAGGTCCAAAACCAAGAGAAAAATCTATATTTACCCCAGGAACGTTCTGGCAATAGCTCATAATAGTACCGCCATTTGGAGGATAGCCCGGATCTGGACAACCGCTTATTTCTCCACATCCATCTATTGCCGTATTATTGCCGTTCCATACACAATCATGGGTATGTCGTGAACCCAATAGATGTCCAAATTCATGGGTTACAGCATCAACAGACCAACAATAATCCGGCGTCAAACTCTCATTTTTTATTTGTGCTACAGACAATCTTTTAGAAATTTTTGCATTGCATAAACCATTAACAACGGCTCTACCGCCTCCTACGTCTCTAAAAGTCAATAATTGCCCAAGGTTTCCAATAAAAGCTCCAGGAAAATCACTTCTCCAATTCTGAAACTGTGTCAGTAAATCACTCGTATTGGTAGCAGTATAGGGGTCTTCTCCAATCCAGACATTCAATCGAGACATATAGGTTATAATCCTTTCATTAATATAAAGGGTGGCCACCTGATTAAACAGGCCGGTTATATAGGCCTCTACGGCAGCAATGCTCCCCAAAGAATGTAGTATATCATATTCCGTTTCAAAGTAAAGGCCAACTGCCTTTAGCGTGTTTTGGGCTACTGCCTGACGAATATACTCTACCGACGGCGGCGCTGCCTGAAACAGTACTGCGGAATCATACCGAACCGAATTGTCGTCAGCTGTTTCACAGGAAAAGATGGAGTGTTCTTGTAAATTGCTCTCATTATAGAAAATATACTGGCCTGATGCCCGCTCTTTTCCCAAATTAAAATTGCCCTTTTCTGTGGCAATAGTGGCCATAATCTCCTTATCAAAAAAAGTAACGGCCACCCAGCTGTTGGGATTATCCTGTACAATGCCCCGATAATGCTTAATATCAGGATTGGCCGGACAAACCTTGCCATCGGAAGTCGCCACATCATATTGAAAGTGATCTGCCGGCGTTTTGAGCAATTCTACAATCAGAGTTCCGTCGCTGGCAGGAATAGAAAAACTGATGGCTTCCTGATTGTCCAAATTGACGGGAGTGTAATCAAAAAATGACACCTCTTCAGGATGGGTAAAATAATTTTCGGATTTAAAATCGCTTTTTGTTGTTGTAAAAACATCCGGAATAGAGGTAAAAGGAATTTTATCTGCTTTGGCCTGCTGTATCTCATAATAGACCATATTTTGAGCCGTTGCTAAAGATGCAACACTCATGCACAACCATAATACTATAATCTGATTAATCTTTTCCATACTATTTATTTTTGAGTTTAATTAAACTAAGGCCATATTGTGCATTTATTTCGTTTATACCTAATTTTGTTGCTTGTTCGGAAACCGTACAAAAAAAAGGATGATTATTGATATATAAATTAGGTCCAGGAAGACTTGTATCATTCATATTAATAACGTTATAGGTATAAATATATTCCCCTTCAGATAGATACCCCTCTTGCACGCTTCCGGATACTAACAATGTACTGTTTGCCTTAAAAGTAAAAACAATACTACTGTCGGAATAATCAACGACGGGTCTTTCTCCATTAAAATCATAGTATGGGTACAATGTAACAAGTTTCCATGAGCCGATAATAGATTTATCCTCTTGTTTTATACAGGGTTCTTTCCCCTTACAGGGTTTTTCACAACTCCCCGCCGTGAGTAACAGTATTAATACCAGGCAAGATACTATTGCTCTTGTGCATTGGCTGGCCAGCGTTTTAGTGTGGCAAATTTGTTTTTGTCGTTTCTGCTTCATTATTTTTTACTTTAAATTATTAATATTGACTATTTCATATATAATCTCTACAGTTCTCCTGTTTTTAGGAATAGCAAAACTGATGGCCTCCTGATTGTCCAAATTGACGGGAGTGTAATTAAAAAATGACACCTCTTCAGGATGGGTAAAATAATTTTCGGATTTAAAATCGCTTGTTGTTTTTGTAAAAACATTCGGAATAGAGGTAAAAGAAATTTTATCTGCTTTGGCCTGCTCTATCTCATAATAGACCATATTTTGAGCCATAGCGATAGATGCAAAACCTGTGCACCATAATAATACGATAATTTGTTTTATTGTTTGCATATCTATTTGTTGTTTAGTTTAGTTAATTCAATATGCCATACACCATCTACTTGCTGAATCCCTAACTTTGTTTTTTGTTCAGAAACAGTACTATAGAGAGGATAATTATCTATATAAAGATTTGGGCCGGGGAAACTTAACGGATCAGTTACAATCACGCAATCGTAACCATATCCACCTTCAGGCATATCCTTTTCATCAACAATAACACAATACCTGTAAGGGTATTCCCCTTCGGGGATATATCCTTCCTGCATACTGCCGGATACCTGTAGCGTATTATTTTCCTTAAAGGTAAAAATAATATTGCTGTCGGTATAATCCACAACAGTTTGATTTTCTGCATAAGTATATGCCGGATACTTTAATTCAACAAGTTTCCATGAGCCTGTAATAGACTGGTCCTCCAGGGGGCGCTTTTCATCGGGATCTTTACCGGGGTCCTTACAGCTCCCCGCCGTAAGTAACAGTATTAATACTAAGCAAGGTACTATTGCCCTTGCACATTGGCTAGCCAGCGTTTTAGCTTGGCAAGTTTGTTTTTGTCGTTTCTGCTTCATTGTATTCTTACTTTTTTCGTTACTCATATATCATCTTTTGTTTCTTCTGCATGCAACTCTTCGCTGAAACAGTATGTAGTCATTCGCTACATACGCATGTAGTCATTCACTGCATACACACGTAAATGCATCAACTGTTTTCCATAAACTCCCCGCCTTTCTCATAACTTTATCTCCTTTCTATACATTTAAGTGAAAATAGTGATTCTGCCGGCATAAAATAACTCGAACAGAATCTTGTGCTTGAAAAAGATTTATAGTTATTTTCTGGTTACTTTTTTAAATGAAATATGCTTCTGTGCCCATGGAGAATAAGGCATTGCCTGTGCTTCCAATGTAATGATTTCGCTTTCCACATCATGCCTATCGGCAAAATGAAACTGTAAGGCAGCGGCCACAGCAGCCAGCTCTTCACCGGTAATGTCGTCCTCATCTTTAGTTGAAGCGGATTGCATTGCGGCTACAGGCTGTTCGCTCCTGGCTTTCGGCTTTTTACTCCTGTTTAAGCGGGCAAAGAGCTTCAGCATCAGAAAGATAATAGCTAAAGCAATAAATACCACAGCCATAGAGATAAGAGCCAGTCCTATTCCATAGGGGTCTCGCTGCTGCAACTGTTCGGCTTTGGTTAACCCTTCAAATACCCTGTTGGTAGAACCGGGCGTAAAATATTCCAAAAAGCCTATATCCTCTTTAATTCCGTCTTCCTTGCAACCATACGAGTGTTGTGCACTGCGCAAGGAGTCGGGAAATTCAAAAATATCAATCAGCTTTTTGCCGTTGGAACTGATCAGCGCCACGTAGTTGGATGCTCCCTCTTTGCCGGGGTCAAAATTGACATGAAAGGTACCGTAAAGCGGTGCATCATCCATGTAAAAAATAAGGAAACTGCGCTGGGGAATAAGCGTCAGCGGATCGCCCTTGGGAATGCGATACCAGTGCTTAATGCCACTGCCGTCGTAAAGTCCTGTCGTGTCGTTAGTAAGATAACATTCTGCAATATTGACGTTGTTGTAGGCCGTATTGAATATTTCTACCCAGGGCACATGGCGGGCGTACTCATCAGCATAATTAGTATCGTTTTTAATCAATATTTCATTGATTTTCAAATCATTAATATGCTGTGAAAATCCTGTGAACGACATCAGGCATATTAACAAAAACAGATATGCGCTTTTCTTCTTTATCATAGTCTCTTTTCTTTAAAATATTTTAGATTAATGGAATTTACAGCTGTTACAATGGCAGATTATCGTGTTTTTTAGCCGGATTTTCCAATCGCTTATTTTTCAATGATTCGAGCGCTCTGATAACTCTGAAGCGGGTGTTGCGCGGTTCAATCACATCATCAATATAGCTGTCGTGAGCGGCCACGTATGGATTAGCGAAAACATTCCGGTAATTACTCTCTTTTTCGGCGATAAATTCGGCTTGCTTTACAGGGTCTTCAATAGCTTTAATCTCCTTCCCCAGAAGCACTTCCACAGCGCCCTTGCCTCCCATAACGGCAATTTCGGCAGTTGGCCATGCGTAGTTTACATCGCCACGCAGGTGTTTGGAACTCATTACGATATAGGCGCCACCGTAGGCTTTGCGCAGGATAACCGTAACTTTCGGCACGGTAGCTTCCCCATAAGCGTAGAGCAGTTTTGCCCCATGCAGAATAATACCGCCGTACTCCTGACCTGAGCCGGGCAAAAATCCGGGCACGTCTTCCAGAGTTACCAATGGAATGTTAAAAGCATCGCAAAAACGCACGAAACGCGCGCCTTTGCGCGAAGCGTTGATGTCGAGGCAGCCGGCCAAATATTTAGGCTGATTGGCCACAATGCCTACCGACATGCCATTGAAACGGGCGAAACCGACGATAATATTGGATGCATAATTGGGCTGTACTTCCAAAAACTTACCGTCATCAACAATGCCGGTAATCACGGCCTTAATATCGTAAGGCTTATTCGGATTGTCGGGAATAATCTGGTTCAGTTCATCTTCCAAACGGTTAATGGGGTCGCTGGTAGCCATGTACGGCGGCTCTTCCATATTGTTGGAAGGCAGGTAGCTCATCAATTCGCGCAGCATGATAATGCCTTCTTCTTCATTATCTACTGCAAAATGGGCTACACCCGATTTGGTAGAGTGGATGCTGGCTCCGCCAAGGTCTTCAACCGTAATATCTTCATTGGTAACGGTTTTTACCACTTTGGGGCCGGTTACAAACATATAGCTGGTATTTTTAGCCATCATGATAAAGTCGGTAAGTGCAGGAGAGTAAACGGCACCACCGGCGCAAGGGCCGAAAATAACCGAGATTTGCGGAATAACGCCAGAGGCCATAATATTGCGTTGAAAGATTTCGCCATAACCGGAAAGGCTGTTTACGCCCTCCTGGATACGAGCGCCGCCCGAATCGTTAAAGCCTACTACGGGAGCACCCACTTTCATGGCCTGATCCATAATTTTACAGATCTTTTTCGATACGGTTTCAGAAAGAGAACCGCCGAATACGGTAAAGTCTTGCGAGAATACGTACACCAGGCGGCCTGCAACTGTGCCGTAACCGGTAACTACGCCATCGGAGTAGTATTTCTCTTTTTCCAATCCGAAATTGGTACAGTGATGGGTAACAAACATGTCAAATTCTTCAAAGCTGCCCTCATCAAGAAACATCAAAAGACGCTCTCTTGCCGTAAATTTACCTTGAGTATGCTGCTTTTCGATACGTTTTTCGCCACCGCCCAAACGAGCTTCCTTGCGCTTTTCCAATAACTCGTTAATCTTTTCTTGCATTGTCATAATTATGTAATATTAAATATTTTACGAATATTGTTTTCTAAGAAATGTGCATTATAAAAATGAAGATAGCATGATCAAAAAATACAAATTTTGAAATTATTTTTGAGTGTGCAAAAGTACCAAAATTTTTGAAATAAAAAAACGGATTTTGATTTTAATAGAAAATAAAACTTCCTTATTTTCAAAAAAAATCACATTGTAGCTTTTCGAGCATTACGACTATAAAAAGAGGAGTTATTAAAGATAAGCTTTAACGCGTTTGCCTCGACCTCAAACTTTTGCTTAACTGTTTTTATTGTATTTTTGCACGCAAAATTTGGAAAAAATGGATTTTAGCTATTCTGACGAGATGAAGTTTGCCCTAGATGAGGCAAAACGAGTGGCGAAACAGTATAAATCGCTCTCAATAGGCGTAGAACATATTATGATTGGCGTGCTTAAATATCCGAACAATACGCAACTGCAACAGTTATTGGCACTTTATAAGGTAGATAGGGATTTGCTGCGCACTCGCCTCGAAAGCATGCTGGAATTAACAGAATCGGAAGAAAATATGCTCCCGCAGGAGTTGATGTATAATCCGATGGCGGAAAAAATTTTACGTTATGCAGGGTTGGCTTCAAGAGAGTTTAGAAGCCTGACGGTAGAGGCGACTCATTTTGTGTTGTCGCTGCTAAAAAATGATCGCGGCGAATCCAATAATGTGGTACGCATGATTTTGAATGAACGCGGCATTACCTATAACTCCTTTAATTCGGAACTGGGTATGGAAAATGATTCTGCCCCCACCATGAGCAACAGCTATCAGGATGATGAGGAGGAAGAAGAAGAAGAAGACCGCAGCCAATCCTCCCGTAAACGGGATACAGATCGCAATCGTGGCATTAAATCGGCTACTCCCATGCTCGACAGTTTTGGGAAAGACCTGACCCAATATGCGGCAGAGGGCAAACTTGACCCTATTGTGGGGCGTGAAAAAGAGTTGGAACGCATCGCCCAGATTTTGAGTCGCCGCAAAAAGAATAATCCGGTACTGATTGGCGAACCGGGAGTGGGAAAATCGGCTATCGCCGAAGGACTTGCCCTAAGAATAATACAGGGAAAAGTGTCGCGCCTGCTGCTCAATAAGCGAGTGGTGAGCATTGACATGGCTTCACTCGTGGCCGGTACTAAATATAGAGGGCAGTTTGAAGAGCGGGTAAAAACCATTATGACAGAACTGGAATCCAATAAGGATGTTATTCTCTTTATTGATGAGTTGCACACGATGGTGGGTGCAGGCAGTTCTCCCGGTAGCCTCGACGCTTCCAATATGTTTAAACCGGCTCTGGCACGCGGAGAACTGCAATGTATCGGGGCTACTACCCTTGACGAATACCGTCACATTGAGAAAGATGGGGCATTGGAACGTCGCTTTCAAAAAATATTAATGGAACCCACTACTATCGAAGAAACCATTGCCATTTTAAACAATATTAAAGATAAGTACGAAGATCACCATTTAGTTCGCTTTACCGAGGAGGCCTTGCAGGCCTGTGTGTTGCTTACCGACCGGTATATTACTGATCGATGCCTGCCCGACAAAGCCATTGATGCACTGGACGAAGCCGGTTCGCGGGTGCATATTACCAATATTCAAGTGCCTGCCGAATTGCTTGATATTGAAAAGGAGATTGAGAAGCTGCAGCATTTGAAAGAGGAGGCCATTAAAGATTACAAGTATAAGGATGCCTCCAACTATCGAGACCTTATAAAAGTTGCTGAAGAACGACAGGAACAGATAACGAAAAATTGGGAAATGGAGGCTAATGCACAACGTCCGTTGGTTACCGATGAAAATGTGGCCGAAGTAATTGCCATGATGACCGGCGTGCCTATGAAACGCATCGCCAAAAACGAGGGCGAGCGTCTGATGCAAATGTCCGAAGAGTTAAAGGGAAAAGTGATTGGACAAGATGAGGCTATTCTCAAAATTGCCAAAGCCATACGTCGCAATCGCGCCGGCCTGAAAGACCCCAGCAAACCAATAGGCACTTTTATTTTTTTAGGGCCTACCGGTGTTGGGAAAACCTACCTGGCTAAAATTTTAGCCGAATATCTATTTGATTCTCAAGATAATATTATCAGAATAGATATGAGCGAATATATGGAAAAGCATACCGTTTCCCGGCTTATCGGTGCGCCTCCCGGCTATGTAGGCTATGAAGAAGGCGGGCAATTGACAGAAAAAGTGCGCCGCAAACCCTATTCTATCATTTTGCTTGACGAAATAGAAAAGGCACATCACGATGTTTACAATGTGCTGCTGCAGGTATTTGATGACGGAGTGCTTACAGACGGAGTAGGCCGCAAGGTAGATTTCAAAAACAGTATTATTATTATGACCTCTAATGTAGGATCGCGCGAACTGAAAAATTTCGGTACCGGCGTAGGTTTTGTTACTTCTGCCAGAACGGCCAATAAGAAAAATTTGGAACAGGGAGTAATAGAACAAGCCCTGCAAAAGACATTTGCTCCCGAATTTTTAAACCGTATTGATGATATTGTATATTTCAATAGCCTTGAAAAAGAAGATATTATAAAAATTATTGATATCGAATTGGCCAAAGTGCTCAAACGGGTGAAAGCGCTTGGCCTCAATGTGGAGGTAAGCGACAAAGCCAAGGAGTTTCTAGTAGAAAAAGGATGGGACACCCACTATGGCGCTCGTCCGCTTAAACGTGCCATCCAAAAATATGTGGAGGATGTGCTGGCCGAAGAGATATTAATGCAAAATCTGGCTAAAAAAGAGAATGTTATACTCACATATAACGATGTTGCAGAAGAGATGGTGGTATCTGTTTAATGCGTCGCTTGTTTATTTGAGCAATTATGACCGATTTTGAACTTCGCGAATGGCAACTGTCCGACGCCGCTTCGCTTGCCGAAAATGCAAATAATATCCATATCTGGAACAATGCCCGCGACTATTTTCCGCATCCCTATTCGGAAGAAGACGGCAAGCAATTCATCGGAATGGCATTGAGTAAACCTCATCCGGCAACCGAAATGGCGATTGTGATTGACGGAAAAGCCGTTGGCGGTATCGGGATTGTGTTAAAAACCGACGTGGAACGAATCGGCGCTGAAATGGGTTATTGGTTGGGCGAGAAATACTGGAGTAAAGGAATCATGACCGAAGTTATCAAAGAAATGGTTTGTTACGTCTTTATCCATTTTACCGAATTAAAGAAGATTTATGCCACGTCTTTTGGTTTCAATA
>JAISAD010000024.1 GCA_031266895.1 Bacteroidales bacterium | reverse complement strand
AAAGACGGAAAATAATCAACAGGTTAAGAAAATACCATCTTACGTTTATGATTTGGATGATGAAATGCAATTTGCTCAATTTGTGAGTGGCGACAGTCAGATGCTGCAAGTATATGGTTCTGATACTATTGTAACCTATCATCCGTACAAAAGATTGGGAATAATGCTTTCCAGAATAGGAACTTCCGAAGCTATTGCTTTAGGTGCATATGCCTATGCTTTGCAACAGTTGGATAGATAGTCTCTTCAGGTAGCTTTTTTCTGTTTTGACGACAGATTACTATAAAAAATTTCTCAAAACCGTCTATTATCAAGTATGCTTTTTGCAGAGCTAAAAAATTACCATACCGAATTAAAATCTTCCGCATCACGGACAGATTTATCTCTTTGATATTCAAGCAGTTTAGCGTATTTCAGATAACTGTTTTGCGCAATAGCCAACGAAAGCGTAAGACCGTCAATGCCGCCGAATAATCCGCCACGAAACAGATAATTGATTAAAAAAGCGCCCAAGCCGTGTCTTACCGGTGTAAAAATATTAGCACGCTTACCTTGCAAATAGAGAACTTTAGCGCCGCGCGTACTGTAATTGCGTTCCGGTTTGACAAAGAGTTCCCCGTAATTTTTATAGCGAAAATGCAGAATATCTGCTTTTAATTTTTTGGTATTTTCCACAGGAACAAAAGCATGTTGTTTCATTTCGTGAAAACGGAGCGTGTCATGTCGATAAAGACGAACCAGATAGTCGGGATACCAATTGCAGCATTTCACCCAGCGCTTGCCAATATGGTTGCGACGGCGAATGGCATATCCGGCATAGCAACTGTTCTCTAAATCAAGGGCATTGACAGCAGTGGCCAATTCTGGCATAATGCGCTCATCGGCATCCAAACTGAAAACCCACGCATTTTGTACATATTGCAACGCCACATTTTTTTGAAAGCCATCGCCGAGATAGGATTGGTGGTAAACTGTAGCTCCGGCTGACCGTGCCAGCTCACAAGTGTTGTCCGTACTGCCTGAATCTATTACAATTACTTCATTGCAAATAAGTTGCAATGAAGTAATGCACGCCACAATATGTTGCGCTTCATTCAAAGTAGTAATAATTCCTGAGATTTTGTGTACTTTATTCAAAGTGTAAATTTTATATAATGATGGTTAAAATTCAGCATTTTGCGGTGTGCGCGGAAATGGTATCACATCTCGAATATTGGACATTCCGGTAACGAAAAGCATCAGTCGTTCAAAACCCAACCCAAAGCCGGCGTGCGGTGCAGAACCAAACTTACGTGTTTCCAGGTACCACCATACGTCTTTTTCGGGAATTCCTAATTCTTGTACACGGGCATAAAGTTTGGCATAATCGGCTTCCCGCTCCGATCCTCCAATAATCTCTCCTATTTTCGGGAAAAGTATATCCATAGCACGCACTGTTTTGCCGTCCTCATTCTGCTTCATGTAAAATGCCTTGATATTTTTGGGATAATCAGTAAGAATAACCGGTTTATGAAAATGTTGTTCCACTAAATAGCGTTCGTGTTCTGACTGTAAATCCACTCCCCACTCCACCTTATATTCAAACTTTTGCTTCGACTGCATTAAAATATCAATAGCTTCCGTATAGGTCAATCGCATAAAATCATTGAGCACCACAGAACGCAGTCTATCAATAAGTTCCTTATCAAACATATCATTAAGGAATTGAATATCGTCAAAACTGTTTTCAAGAGCATAGTTGACCAAATATTTAATAAACTCTTCCGCCATATCCATATTGTCATGAATATCAAAAAAAGCCACTTCGGGTTCAATCATCCAAAATTCGGCCAGGTGGCGGGGCGTATTGCTGTTCTCGGCACGAAAAGTGGGGCCAAAAGTGTAGATGCCGCCCAATGCCAGTGCTCCAAGTTCGCCCTCAAGTTGCCCCGAAACGGTCAAACAGGTGGGTTTTCCAAAGAAATCCTTACTGTAATCTACTTTTCCGTCATCAGTTTTTGGCAAATTATTGAGATCTAAGGTAGTAACGCCAAACATAGCACCTGCTCCCTCAGCATCCGATCCGGTAATGAGTGGAGTGTGCATGTAAAAATAGCCTCGATTATTAAAATATTGATGAATAGCAAAGGCCATTGCATGACGCAGGCGCAGCACACATCCAAAAAAGTTGGCACGAGGGCGCAAGTGTGCAATTTCGCGCAAAAATTCCATGCTGTGACCTTTCTTTTGCAGTGGATAGGTTTCTACATCGGCAGTACCGTATATTTCTATAGTATCAGATTGAATTTCAACAGCCTGCCCTTTCCCTTGCGAAGCTACCAACGTGCCGGTAACACAAAGGCATGATCCAGTTGTAATTTGACTCACCACTGTCGGGTCAAATTTTCCCAAATCGCATACAATTTGAATACTATGCACGATAGAGCCATCATTAAGCGCAATAAAAGCGATGCTATTGTTGCCTCGCTTGGTGCGCACCCAGCCTTTCACACATAATTTATTACCCAATCCTACTGTTTCTGGATTTTTTATAATCTCTTTAATCGCAACTCTTTTCATCTTTCCAATGTTTTATGTTCCAAATTTTTCTATTTTTTAAACGATGCAAAAATACGGGAATTTTTGAAATATGCGTTAAAATATAATTTTCTCTCTTTTTTTTGAAATATATAAAAAGCTGTATATTTGCATTTGGATTTAAACTTAAAAAGTAGATTAAAATGATAGTAATAAATTCCTTAAAAGTCATAATATTAATTGGATTTTTAGCCTGCATTTCAAATACTTTCGGGCAATTGGCAGATGATTTTTCAGACGGTGATCTCACACAAAATCCAGTATGGACAGGCGACACGCATCTTTTTATAGTGAATAGTGATAAGATGTTACAATTGTCTGCTCCAACTGCCGGCGCAGCGCAATTAGCCACGGCAGCCACATTTACCGACAGTGTTATAGAGTGGCGTTTTCGCATCAAAATGAGTTTTGCTCCTTCTGCCAATAATTACGCTCGCCTCTACCTTGCCGCTTCAGATACCAATTGGGCAAGTTCTGAATTACAAGCATTCTACCTGCAATTCGGTGAAAGTTTATCCAACGATGCCATTGAGCTTTTTTATCAAAATGGAAGTACAACAACTTCCATTTTAAGAGGTCATGATGGATTTATTGCTTCTGCTTTCGATATGCAGATAAAAGTAGTAAAAAAGAGCAATCACAACTGGTCGCTCTATACGGATACACAAAATCAAGCATTTGATTTGCAAGCAACCGGCAATTGTCCATTAGCTGGAGATTTTCAGTTTTTAGGGCTGTACTGCCTCTATACTGCCGGCAATAGAGAGCGTTTCTTTTTCGATGATTTTTACAGCGGGCCTCCGCGCCCCGACTACAACCCACAAAAAATAGCGCGTAACGACATTATAATCAGCGAGATTATGGCAGACCCTACTCCGACTGTGCAACTGCCCAGTGCGGAATATATTGAATTGTACAATCGTTTGCCGGCAACTGTAATATTGCGAGGCTGGAAATTGAAAATATGAAACACACTGCGCCCATTGCCTGATTTGATGCTTGACAGCGCCGGTTTTGCACTGCTAACGGCGCAAAGTAACTATGCCGATTTGAGCCAGGTTGCTTCAAATGTTTATTCTATTAGTTCAGTGATTATCACAGATATAGGACAAGTATTAACCCTTTACAACGAACGAGATGAACCCATTTTTACAGTCAATTTTAAAAGGGAGTGGCATCGCAATGCGCTGAAACGAGACGGCGGGTGGTCGTTAGAGATGATAGATACGGAAAGTCCTTGCATGGAGGCCGACAATTGGGACTCTTCCATGGACGAAAAAGGAGGCACCCCTTGCAAAATTAATAGTATTGCGGCTTACAATCCTGATGTAGAATCTCCTCAAATTGAAAAGATTACGGTGGAAGATTCTGTAACGCTCAAGCTTTTTTTTACCAAACCTGTCATAGCAGACAGCGGACGATTGCGAAATGCATTTCAAATAGACAGAGCGATTCCGATAGAGGGTTTTTCATTTTATTCTGTTGATTTAAAATTGATTAAGATATTTTTAGGGACACCACTCTTTTATAATACGCTTTATACTTTAACCGTTATGGATACTCTGACCGATTGCGCCGGAAATCACCTGCCATTACACAGTTCTGTCGTTTTTGGGCTACCGCAACGTCCCCAAAAAGGCGATGTGGTTATTAATGAGTTGCTTTACGAGCCACGCGATCGAACAGATGCCGATTACGTGGAGTTATATAATCGCTCGGATAAAATTATTGACCTGTCCAACTTATTGATAGGCAATGGGAATGGAGAATTGCCTGCCAAGGCTGCAGTAGCTGTGAGCGATGGTTTTTTATTGTTTCCAAAACATTATGTAGCCTTGTGTAAATCGCCAAAAATAACTAAAGAACAATATTTTACGCCCTATCTGGAAAATTTGCTTGCATGTGATTCGTTGCCTGCCTATGGCAATAGTGGCGGTACCGTACACATTACCGACCGCTTTTTCAATCCGATTGATCGCTTTGACTATAAACCCAATATGCACTATGCATTACTCACTTCACATGAAGGGGTTGCACTGGAACGCATTCATTTTGAAGCAGCTACGCAAAACGAACAAAATTGGACATCGGCGGCGGCAGGCGCAGGATTTGGCACGCCGGGATACCAAAATTCGCAATTTTCGGAACTGTTGGCTGATGATGACTTGTTGAGTGTGATACCGGCGGTCTTTTCGCCCGATGGAGATGGGTTTGAAGATTATACCGAATTTTGCTGTCACTTTGCCGAGATGGAAAACCACGTTACCCTCGCTGTTTATGATCGAACTGGCGGGTTGATAAAAATGATAGCCAATAATAAACCTTGTGGCGCCCAGGAGTGTTTTCGTTGGGATGGCGATACCGATAAGGGAAGTCGTGCCACGCCACAAATTTATGTAGTAAAACTGCAATATTGGAATATATCAGGCAAAAAAAAGAACCAAATAAAAGCTGTTGGAATCATTTTAAAAAATTGATAATTGTTGATTGATAAGAAAATAGCGTTAGAAATAAAACTTTCGTCTGAAAATCCAATTTTTTTGTATTTTTGCACCCCGAAAGTCTTCGTAGCTCAGCTGGTAGAGCAATTGACTCTTAATCAATGGGTCCAGGGTTCGAATCCCTGCGAGGACACTCTTATTCAAAACTCTCATCATATTGCAATAATCGCAAACTTTCAATATCATGAATAGTGCACGGAGGCAACTCTAATCCGGGCAGATCCAAAGTAATCCAGGATTTGACGTCGCGCAGGGATTGTGCATGAGTTTGCTGCACAAAATTATTGATTGTTTTTTCTGTATCAATGGAAAATGCGCCCAAAAATGTCTTTACTTTTGTTTTTTGAGAATCTTCCGCATGAAGTAACTTATTGATATCGTATATCTTAAATGTAGATTGTGCTGTAGCAGCATGGTATAACGGTTCTTCAATATCTTTAAAGGGGAACGATTTTTCACATATCGCCAGCAGGAGATAATTACATTCATCTAATTCTGCTTTAAATTTTTTAATTCCTTGACGGCTAAATATGTAATAATCAGGGGGAAAGAGTGAAAGGGTTTGGATATTGAGATTTTTTTCTCTATTTGATTTTAATTCCAAATCCAAATCTACCTTATTGTCGAACAGGATAAGATTTGCCCTGCTATTGCCGCTGCTGGGTTGAGCAAAGATGCGGCGGATAGAAACGGCTGTGTCTTGAGGATTGGCTTCTTCAAAAATAAAGGGATAATTGGCAATGCGCTGAAATGTACTGTGAAAGATAAGCTGCAGATTATAAGCCAATTGAAATATAGACAACTGACTATCCAATGCAAACAGGTAACGATTAAGATTGCAATAATAATCGTCGATTGTAATAATCGGCTTTTTCGATTTCGACTTATGAGATGACTTCTTTGCCACAATCCCTATTTTTTCATCATTTCCGCATAAAATTTGTAAAAATAAGGGATGGTTTCAATGCCTTTTAAAAAGTGTTCCAGCTTATAATTTTCGTTGGGAGAGTGGATAGCATCCGATTCCAGTCCGAAGCCCATGAGAATGGATTTGATGCCCAAAATGCGCTCAAAGCCGGCTATAATGGGGATGCTGCCGCCGCTACGGGTTGGCACAGGCTTTTTCCCGAAAGTAGTTTCGTAAGCCTTTTCGGCTGCCTGATAAGCAACCATGTCAATGGGCGATACGTAGGCTTCGCCACCATGACTTGGCGTTACCGTTACCGTAACACAGTTGGGAGCAATGGCCTCAAAATGCTTTTGGAAAAGTTCTGTAATTTTGTGTGAATCCTGATTGGGCACCAAACGCATGGATATTTTGGCATGCGCCTCAGAGGGAAGTACTGTTTTAGAACCTTCTCCGGTGTAGCCTCCCCATATTCCGCATACATCCAATGTGGGGCGAATGCCGGTACGTTCAATAGAGGAATAGCCCGCTTCGCCATGTACCTCCTTAATGTCAAGTGCCTTTTTATAAGCCTCCAAGTCGAACGGCGCTTGCGCCATGGCAGCACGCTCACTGTCGGAAACTGTCAATACATCATCGTAAAAATGAGGAATAGTGATTTGATTCTGCTCGTTGGTGAGCGAAGCAATCATTTGGCACAGTACATTGACAGGATTGGCAACTGCGCCACCGAAGATGCCGGAGTGCAGGTCGCGATTGGGGCCTTTTACAGTAACTTCCAGATAGCTTAAACCGCGCAATCCTACCGTAATTGAGGGGATATCGGTGGCTATCATGCCGGTATCTGACACCAAAATAATGTCCGCTTTTAACAACTCTTTGCGGGTTTCGCAAAAATTGTACAGGCTGTTACTCCCAATCTCCTCTTCGCCTTCAAGCATAAATTTTACATTGCAGTTGAGTTGCCCGGTATGCACTAAGTATTCAAAAGCTTTGGCATGCATAAATGACTGTCCTTTATCGTCGTCGGCACCACGTGCCCATATTTTACCCTCTTTGATTACCGGCTCAAAGGGATTGGTGTGCCATAATTCAAGCGGATCCACCGGCATTACGTCATAGTGGCCATAAACCAGCACGGTGGGAGCTGCGGAACTGACTGTTTTTTCGCCATATACCACAGGATGTCCATCGGTAGCAAAAATTTCACACTTATCTACACCGGCTTCCAATAACAACTCCTGCCAGCGGCAAGCGCAACGATGCATATCTTCCTTATGCTCGCTCTGCGAACTGATGGAAGGAATGCGAATAAGCGAAAACAGTTCTTCTAAAAATCTATCTTGATTTTGTGTGATGTAATTTTTTAAATCCTTCATTACGAAATATGTTTAGTGTTTTTAATTTATGGATGCAAATTTACAAGAAATTTTTCGATTTCGCACGCTCTAAATCTTCCGGCGTATCAATGCCAATACTCTCATAATGACAAATTGCCGTATGTATGGTAAAATCATTTTCGAGCCAGCGCAACTGCTCCAGTTGTTCACACACTTCTAACGAAGAAGGCGACAATTGGATAATCTGCCGCAACGTTTTACAACGATAGCCGTAGATTCCGATATGCTTGCAGTAGCAGGCTTGAGGCTTTCCGGAATGATTGTATGGAACAGCAAATCTACTGAAATATAGCGCTTTGCCACTTTTCGAACAGATTACCTTCACCTTGTTTGGATTGGATATATCCGAAATATCTTCAAAAGGTTTTATCAAAGTAGCAATATTAACCTCTTTATTGTTAAATAATTCTATTAAAATATCAATATCTTTCTCGCTAATAAAAGGTTCGTCACCCTGCACATTAATAACAATATCTTCATCAGCAAGCGCCAATTGATTGACCACCTCTCCACAACGATCTGTGCCCGATTGGTGAAGGGGGGAAGTAAGCACCGCCATGCCGCCGAATCCATGAACGCACTGCACAATACGCTCATCATCGGTGGCTACAATGGTTTGTGCTGCAGTCGATTTCATCACAGCACGATAAACGCGTTCAATCATTGGTACATTTCCCACCAAAGCTAACGGTTTGCCGGGAAAGCGCGTAGAGGCATAACGAGCTGGAATAATTGCTATTACTCTCATAAATCGTTTATTATAAA
>JAISAD010000005.1 GCA_031266895.1 Bacteroidales bacterium | reverse complement strand
TTTGGGACAGTCAATTTGGAAGATTTTTCGGAACAGGCCCCATAACAAGCCATACTAATGTAGAGTCCTATTTTTTATACTTTCACACCTTGCTTTGGGCTTTACTGCCCTGGTCTGTTCTTTTTATAGTTGCGCTGTTTTATCAAGACAAAACTAATCACAAACAGTGGATTATTTGGGGATCTGCCCTGCTTACTTTTACCCTCTTTTCGCTGTCAAATTTTCAGTTGCCACACTATATTGTAATTTTGTTGCCACACTTTTCCATCCTGTGTGCCCAAGGATTGTCGCGAATAACCCAGACAACTTGCCTGAAATGGTTAAAAAACTGCCAACTGTTTCTCTTTTCGGCAAGCATTGGGGTAATCATTTTTCTTGTCTGTTTTATGGGAATAAAAAATATATTCATCACTGTTTTGGCAGTTACAGCAGGTATAGCCATACTCATATTTGGTATCCGTAAATCTTACGAACAAAAAATCATCCTCTCCGGGTATGCCTTTGCCGTTGCTTTTTACCTTTTTATGAATCTCTCGTTTTACCCGCTTTTACTGACTTATCAAGCTGGAAGCATGGCTGCAGCAGACATGAATCAATGGACAAAAGAGGCCACCATAGGCATGTTTCACTACAACACTGCATTTCGCTTCAATCTTAAAAATAAGGTAACTTTTGCGCCTTCAAGCCAGGAGATGGAAACATTTCTGCAACAACCCAACGCCATAGCTTTTGTCAGTCAATCGGAACTCCACAAAATAAAGCACTTATATCCTCAAGTCAGCATACTGAAAGAGTATCCTGATTTTCCCGTAACACGCTTAAAACCAATATTTCTGAACAAAAAGAGCAGAGCATCCTGTTTGACGAATTATTACTTAATCGGCATGAATCATGCTATTCCTCCTCCTTAACCCCAAAAATATTGTCAATCAATCCTTTATAGCGTTGGAAAACCAAGTTGCGTTTTACTTTCAATGTAGGGGTCAATATGTCCGTCATTTGTGACCATTCATCGGAAATGAGTACAAATTTCTTGATCTGTTCAATGTCGCCAAAGAAAGCATTGTATTTGGCTACTTCAGCAGCAAAACGCTTGTAAACACGCTCGTTCTGAATAATATCTTCAGGGTTGGTGTATTGTACATCATGACGACCGCACCACTCTTTGATAAATTCAAAATCGGGCGAAATTAACGCTGCTGCGAATTTCTGATTTTCTCCCACCACCACAATATTTTCAACAAAGGGCGATTCACAAAACTTTTCTTCAATCAATTGCGGGTTAATATATTTTCCGAAAGAGGTTTTAAAAAGACTTTTTATTCGGCCAGTGAGCACCAATTGGCCTTTCTCTGTAAATTTTCCAAGGTCTCCAGTGTGAAACCATCCCTCGCTGTCAATCACCTCCCTGGTAAGCGCTTCATCTTTATAGTAGCCCATCATCACATTGTGTCCACGGCACACTACCTCTCCCTGTTCGGTGATTTTTACCTCTATGCCCGGCAGTGGAAACCCTACCGTACCTGCTTCGCGTCCGTGAGGCAATCGGCTGCTTACGGCCAGTACAGGCGACGTTTCGGTAAGACCATATCCTTCAAAAATCGGCATTCCAATAGCCGAGAAAAAAGAGGCCAAACGGGGTTGTATGCTGGCAGCACCCGATACCACAATATCGAAATTGCCGCCTACAGTTTCTCTTATTTTACTGTAAACCAGCTTATCTGCAATTTTATGTTTTAAATTATACCATGTGCTGCGTTCGGAATCCTGAATTTTGTATCTGCGTGCCAGCCTGATAGCCCAATAGAAAATACGCTGTTGCATTTTGGGGAGTTTCTGTCCCGAACTGTAAACCTTGTTGTAAATTTTTTCCAGCATGCGCGGCACGCATGACATCATGGTAGGGCATACATCTTTCATATTTTCGGCAATTGTGCCCAAATTTTGTGCATAATAGACCGGCATGCCTAAATATTGATACAAAAATACCAGCATGCGTTCATAGGCATGACAGAGCGGTAGAAAACTAAAAGCTTTGTTAGACCATGGGGACGGAATCTGCTTCAAATTCAATAACTGATTTACAATATTGCTATGTGACAGCATCACTCCCTTTGGCGTACCGGTGGTACCCGAAGTGTAAATAATAGTGGCGCAATCGGAAGGTTTCACGGCCGCACTGCGCCGCTTCAACTCCTCCATACTGGGATTTTCGGTGCCCATCGCAATCAGCTGTTCCAAATAAGGAAATTTATTCCTGTTAATAAAGGTATAAACATGTTTCAACTGTGGCGTATCGGGCAGGATGTTGGCAATTTTACCCATCACTTCAGCCCCTTCTATCACCGCAATTTTAGCCTCACAATGGTTGAGTATGTAATGATAATCTCTTTCACTGATGGTAGGATAAACCGGCACGGAAACAGCTCCTATTTGCATAATAGCCATGTCAAGCATATTCCATTCGGGGCGGTTGGTAGCAATAATAGCGACCTTGTCACCTGCTTCAATGCCCAATTTTATTAAAGCAAAACTAATATTGTTGGTAATCGAAACATATTCTTCTAAAGAATACTCCCGCCATTCTCCATTTTGTTTACCGGCTAAAGCTACTTTTTGGTCAGGAAATTTTTTTTGATACCTGCTCAAAATGTCAAATAATCTTACTATCTCCATACTGTATCTATATTTATTAAAATAGGTAAATTTTGAGCGGCAAAGGTCGTACTTTTTTTATTACTCCGATTTGAATTTGCATAAAAAAACAGAATTTTTCCGTGAAAAACCTCTATATGGGGTGAATTTTCTCATATAGGGGTGAATTTTTTATTTGCTTTTATTTTTTCACTATTTTTGCAGCCAATTTTTTAATATGAAGAAAAAGATACCGCGTTACATCACTGATAAAAGAAAACTACCTCTGTTGCTGACATTTATGTTTGTTTTTTCGGTATTGTTTTTATTGATATATACTCCCTTTGATGGCACAACATGGTATAAAAAAGCGCCAAAAGGCTCATTACGCTACTTCTTTTATATTTTATTGCCAATTGTCTGTGGAATAGTTGTTTTGGCAGTAAGTCGCTATGTTATGTTTTGGTATAATACAAAAAAACGCATTAATTACTGGCGATTTGGCGTCTGGGTAGCAATTGAAATTATAGTCATGGCGCTCGTCTATTCGGAGATTAACAAGTGGTTTTTGTACGACACGCGTCCATTTTTAGAATTAATGAAACGCGCGTCCATTTACATAGGGCTTATTCTGCTCATACCTTACTCGTTAGCCATTTTATACATGGCTTTGGAAGAAAAAAACGGCATTATTCGCAATTTAAAAGCGCGACATATTCGCAAAAATCGTGCACATGCCGATCATAATCTTATCCATTTTAATGATAACAAAGGAGTACGCCGCCTGTCGGTACGTCTGGAAAACCTGATTTACCTTGAAGGCGCGGATAACTATATTAATGTCTATTACCTCAACAAGGGAAAATTGGTTAAATTTATGTATCGCAACTCGCTGAAAAATGTGGAAGATACTTTTAAAAAATCCATGCTGATACGATGTCATCGCTCCTATATCGTCAATGTGGACAAGGTGGCCGTATTACGACGCGAAAAAGAGGGCCTTTTTGTGGAAATTGACCTGCCAGATGTACCCAATATTCCAGTATCTCAAACCTATTCCGAAAATATTCTAAATCTATTTTCCAACGCTACGCAAGATAAGGAGTAGCGAATTAACGAGCCATTTGTGCTTTGCCTAAAATAGGCAATCAAGTCAATGCCTGTTTTTTCAATTTCAAGTAAAAATGGAGTAATACACCGCCTGTAATAATCGAAGAAATAAGGTCGGAGGCAGCCGAAGCAAGCCATACACCATTCAATTTCCAGAAAAGCGGCAATAAAAAGAGCAATGGGATAAGACACAATACCTGCCTGCTGAGCGAAAGCCATATTGAGATGCGAGCTTTGCCGATAGATTGGAAAAAATAGGAGGTAACCATCTGGAACCCTACAATAGGAAAAGCAAGCATATAGAGACGCATTCCATTGGCAGTAAGCTCAATAAGAGATTCATCGTTATTAAAAGCATGGGCAATTTGACGCGGAGCAAGCATAGCTACCAAAAAGCCCAATGAGGTAATAAAAGAGGCAAACAGCAATGTCATCATAAAGGTTTTCACAACACGGCTTATCTGTTTTGCACCCCAATTGTAACCCACAATAGGTTGCATTCCCTGTGCAAAACCAAATACAATCATTAAAATAAGGCCGATAACACTGTTGATAATTCCAAAAGCTCCAATAACCAAATCGCCCCCAAATTTGCCTAATTGCCAATTCATTACGATAGTAACCAAACAGGCGGCAACATGAATTAAAAAGGGTGACATCCCTATAGAAAAAATATCGGCCAAAATACGGCGACTCAATTTAAAACAACCCGATAAAAAATGTACAATCGACTTTTTGTGCATAAAATGTGCCAATACCCAAATCATTCCGACTGTTTGCGCCAGCACGGTAGCTAATGCCGCGCCACGAATTCCCCAACGAAAGTTGTAAATAAACAATGGTGCCAAAATCACATTTATCGTTACGGTTAAAAGCGTGGAAATCATAGCTTTCGTAGGATATCCGGAAGCACGCATAATATTGTTTAACCCGAAAAAGATATGGGTGATGACATTGCCTCCCAGAATGATTTGCATAAAATCGCGGGCATAAGGGATAGTCTCCTTGCTTGCACCAAAAATATAGAGGATAGGGTCTAAAAAAATAAGCCCAATAATAGAAAATGCAATACCGATTATAATATTCATTATTAGCGAATTGCCTAAAGTTCGGGTAGCCTCTTCAGAACGCCCTTCGCCTAACAGAATGGATACGCGAGCAGATGCCCCCGCTCCTACCAAAGTTCCGAATGCAGCCGCTAAATTCATAATGGGAAAGGTGAGCGCCAAGCCCGAAATGGCCATAGCGCCTACCCAGTTTCCAATAAAAATACGATCAATAATATTATAAATCGAACTGGCCGTGGTGGCCACAATTGCCGGAATGCAATAACTCCAAAAAAGGGCGCTAATCTTTTCTGTTCCTAATGAATCCTTATCTTTTTTTACTCTCTTCAACATTAAAAATTCAATCTCAAATACTGCTTTTTAAAAAAGCGTGCAAAAGTACGGAATTAATTTGTTTTTCGGAAATATATCAAAAATCATGTAAGACTAGGCACACGCAAAACCAATATATAAAGAAAGCCAAATTAAACTGTTTTTTGAGTGTTTTCAAATTCAGTTTATCTCAAAGCAGTAAACAACCATTTCGCCTGTTGCTCTGCGACAAGCCTGAACCGGAAAAAATTTAAAAGAACTCAAAAATCGTTTTACCAAATCAGGAAAATAAAATTTTCTCATTTTTTTCCAAGATAAAGATGTTTTGCATTAAAAAAAGTGTTATTTTTGCGGCCAATTTCAACTAAAAATCATAACAAAGAATTTTATTGAATATAAAGGTTTAAAAATCAGAAATTTAGTCCAGAAAAAATAGAATAAAAACAATGGGTTCCAGAAAAAGATTAGCCGCAGAAGTGCGGAAAGAAGCGAGAAAAAATGTCTATATGGCACGATTAGTTGATAATCCGACCTCTCCAAGAAAGACTCGCATCATGGCCGATGTAATTAGAGGAAGAGATGTGGATTATGCCATGAATGTATTGAAATACAGCAAAAAAGAATCTGCAGGGAAGCTGTTGAAACTTTTAAAGTCAGCTATTGCTAACTGGCAAGTAAAAAATGAGGGAACTCGCCTGACGGATGCACAATTGTATGTTAAATCTATTATTGTAGATAACGGACGTACATTAAAACGAATGAGAATGGCCCCCCAAGGGCGTGCCCATCGCATCAGAAAACGTTCTAATCATGTAACGATTATCATCGAAAATAAAGCAAGTAATAACGTAGAACCACAAAACATTTAATTAGTATGGGGCAAAAAGTAAATCCGATAGGATTAAGATTAGGAATTGTCAGAGGTTGGGATTCCAATTGGTTTGGCGGCAAAAAATTTGCCAATAAATTGGTTGAAGACGATAAAATTAGAAAATACCTTAACGCTCGTCTATTTAAAGCCGGAATAGCAAAAATTTACATTGAAAGAACGTTAAAATTAATAACGGTTACTATTAATGCTACCCGCCCGGGTTTGATTATCGGTTCAGGCGGCATAGAAATTGATAAATTGAAAGAGGAGTTGAAAAAACTCACTGATAAAGAGATACAAATTAATATTGCAGAGGTAAAACGTCCTGATTTGTCCGCTATTTTGGTGGCTCAAACCATCGCCAAACAAATTGAGGGCAGAGCTTCCTATAAAAAGGCGGTCAGAATAGCTATCGAAAACACTATGCGTGCCAACGCCGAAGGAATTAAAATTACCATATCCGGCCGTGTAGGTGGTGCAGAAATGGCTCGTAGCGAGCATTTTAAAGAAGGCCGAACTCCGCTGCACACTTTGCGAGCCGACATTGATTTTTCTCAAGTCGAAGCACATACTACCTATGGCCGTATCGGCGTGAAAGTATGGATTTTCCGCGGATTTGTATATGGCAAACATGACCTTTTCATGAATAATGCGGAAACTAAAGAACAAAGAGGCATTGGCAACAGACCTCCGCACAGAGGCGAAAGAAGAGAACGCAAATTCAGAAATGAAAGAAGATAATGCTTCGGTTGAAATTAAAGTAGAAATTAAATAAAACATAATAACAATGTTACAGCCTAAAAAAACTAAATATAGAAGACCTCAAAAGGGCAGAATGAAGAAAATTACCAAACGCGGAAGTGAAATTTCGTTTGGTTCATTTGCTCTGAAAACGTTGGAAGAACATTGGATTACAGGGCGTCAGATTGAGGCAGCCCGTCAGGCTATTACTCGTTACATGAAACGTGAAGGGCAATTATGGATTAATATTTTCCCTGACAAGCCGGTTACCAAAAAACCTGCCGAAGTGCGTATGGGTAAAGGTAAAGGTGCACCCGAATATTTTGTGGCTCGCGTCAGTCCGGGTAGAATTTTGTTTGAAGCCGATGGAGTTCCTTTTAAAGTAGCCAAAGAAGCATTGCGACTTGGCGCTCAAAAATTGCCGGTGGCTACCAAATTTATTGTAAGAAGAGATTATTCAGAAGAAATATAATAGCGATAACAATGAAGCAAAAAGTAATAAAAGAGCTTACAACTGCTGAAATCGTGGAACGATTGGTTGAAGAGCAACAACATCTGGTGAAGTTAAAATTGAATCACGCCGTTTCTCCTATCGAAAATCCTAATAAGATTAAGGAACAACGGAAAACTGTTGCCAGATTGAAAACCGAAATCCGCAGTCGCGAACTTAAAGAACAGGCGAAATAATTATGGAAATGGAAAGAAACAAAAGAAAAGTCAGAGAGGGTTTTGTTACAAGTAACAAAATGGAGAAATCTATCGTAATAAGTGTGGAAAGGCGACTGAAACACCCAAAATACGGTAAATACTTGAAAAGACATACTAAATTGATGGCTCATGATGAAAAAAATGAGTGCAATATCGGTGATAAAGTTAAAATAATGGAAACCAGACCTTTGAGTAAAAACAAATGCTGGCGATTAGTAGAAATTATTGAAAGAGCAAAATAGTTATGGTACAACAGGAATCAAGATTGGCAGTGGCCGATAACAGCGGCGCAAAAGAAGTATTATGTATCCGCGTACTGGGCGGAACAAAAAAGCGCTATGCAGGCGTAGGAGATAGAATTATTGTTACAATTAAAAGTGCAATTCCTTCGGGAAATGTGAAAAAAGGTACGGTATCCAAAGCCGTAATTGTACGTACAAAAAATCCTATTCGCAGAAACGACGGTTCTTACATTAGCTTTGATGACAATGCAGTTGTACTGCTTTCCGCAGCGGACGAAATGCGCGGCACCCGTATCTTCGGCCCCGTAGCCCGTGAACTTCGCGAAAAGCAATATATGAAAATAGTTTCATTAGCTCCGGAAGTGTTGTAAAAAAATCAAAAGCTATCACGTAATAAATCACAATTGACAAAGACCAATTGCTAACAACTAAAAACAAAACAATGATAAAGATTCATATTAAAAAAGGTGATACCGTGAAAGTACTTGCCGGCGACAATAAAGGCACGCAGGGAAAAGTACTGATGGTAAATCGTAAAAAATATACCGCCCTGGTAGAAGGAGTGAATATGGTATCAAAACATATGAAACCTAACTCTAAAAATCCTAATGGCGGTATTGTAAAAAAAGAGGCTCCCCTCCACATCTCCAACTTGATGCTGGTGGACGCTAAGGGGACAGCTGCCAGAATTGGCAGACGTCTTAATGCAGAAGGTAAATTAGTAAGATATTCTAAAAAATCAGGAGAGGAGATTAAATAATGGAAACAGCAAGATTTAGACAAAAATACGAACAAGAGGTAGCTCCCGCTTTGAAAGAGCAATTTGGCTTCAAATCGGTGATGCGTGTACCTAAGATTCAAAAAATATGCATTAACCAAGGATTGGGAAAATTCGGTATCGCCGATAAAAAACTTATTGATGCCGGCATGAACGAAATGACCATGATTGCAGGTCAAAAGGCTGTGGCTACCAAATCTAAAAAAGACATCTCAAACTTCAAACTGAGAAAAGGGATGCCTATCGGGGTGCGCGTTACCCTTAGAGGTAAAAGAATGTACGAATTTTTAGATCGTCTGGTATCAGTTTCTATCCCTCGAATCAGAGATTTTAGAGGCATCAGCGATAAAGGCTTCGACGGCAGAGGCAATTATACTTTGGGCATTCCCGAACAGATTATCTTTCCCGAAATTGATATTGACAAAGTAGCTAAAATCAACGGTATGGATATTACATTCGTAACTACTGCACAAAATGACAAAGAATGCCTGGCATTGTTAAAAGAGTTTGGATTACCATTTAAAAATCAGAAATAACATGGCAAAAGAATCGTTAAAAGCGAGAGAAGTGAAAAGGGCTAAAATGGCTGCCAAATATGCAACCAAACGTGCCGAATTAAAGAAAATCATTAATGGCAACGATTACGAAGCCAAAGATGCGGCTATTATCGCACTGCAAAAATTGCCGCCAAACTCTAATCCTATCAGACAACATAATCGTTGTAAATTAACCGGTCGCCCTAAAGGCTATATTCGTCAATTCGGCATCTCTCGTATCAATTTCAGAGAGATGGCATTAGCAGGCTTAATTCCGGGTGTTAAAAAAGCAAGTTGGTAATAAATTAAAGCAAGTTTAAAAAAATTATGAATACAGATCCAATATCAGATTTTTTGACCCGTATCAGAAATGCCATCATGGCAAATCACAAAATGGTCGAAATCCCCAGTTCAAAAACCAAACGAGAAATTACCAAAATCTTGTTTGAAAAGGGATTTATTTTAAATTATAAATTTGAAGATGCAACACATCCCGCTACGATTAAAATAGCATTAAAGTATCATCCGGCAACCAAACAGTCGGCTGTCAACAAATTGGAACGAGTAAGCCGTCCAGGATTACGGAAATATGTTAATGCAGGCGAATTGCCAACCGTACTCAATGGATTGGGCATCGCTATTATCTCTACCTCTCACGGTATGATGACCGACAAAGAGGCAAAAACGCAAAATGTGGGTGGTGAAGTTTTATGTTACATTAGCTAAAAGGAGGAAATATTATGTCAAGAATAGGAAAATTACCCATCGCAATTCCAGCAGGAGTTGAAATTAGCAGAGACGCAAAAAATAATATCGTTACGATAACAGGTAAGCTTGGCGAATTAAAACAGTATGTTGACCCTGACATCACTTGCAAAGTAGAAAACAGCCAGCTTATTTTGGAGAGACCTACCGACCAAAAACGTCACAGAGCAATGCACGGCTTGTATAGAGCACTTTTAGCCAATATGGTAAAAGGCGTTTCTGAAGGCTTTGAAACCAAACAGGAAGTGGTAGGCGTAGGTTATAAAGCCGAAGCTAAATCGCCACAGCAATTGGAACTCAGTTTAGGCTATTCGCACAGCATTTTGTTCGATTTTCCAAAGGAGATTACTGTAGAGACTCTTTCCGAAAAAGGGAAAAATCCAATTATTACCTTAAAGTGCATTGACAAACAGTTGTTGGGACAAGTAGCCAATAAAATTCGTTCTTACAGAAAACCTGAACCTTACAAAGGAAAAGGTATTCGTTTTGTAGGCGAAGTGGTTCGTAAAAAAGCCGGTAAATCAGCAGAAAAATAACCTTGTAAATTAAAGAAGATGGCTCATAATAAAAAAGAATTTAGAAGAAACAGGATAAAAATGAGAGTCCGCAAGAAAATCAGCGGCACATCAGAATGTCCCAGAATGTCAATTTTCAGAAGCAACCGCGACATTTACGTGCAGATTATTGATGATATTGCCGGCCATACGTTGGCATTCGCATCTTCTGCCGTTACTGAAATCAAAAACAAAAAAATAACCAAAACAGCCCAATCTGCACTCGTAGGTAAAATAATTGCCGAAAAGGCTACTACTGCCGGCGTTACATCCGTAGTATTTGATCGTAACGGTTATCTTTACCATGGTAGAGTAAAATCTTTGGCCGATGCGGCAAGAGAAGGAGGTTTAATTTTCTAAAAGCAACAACAATATGTCAAATTTAAAAATTAAAAGAATAAAAGCAGTCGATATAGAGTTAAAAGAGAGACTCGTTGCTATAAACAGAGTAACCAAAGTAACCAAGGGGGGGCGCACATTCAGTTTTTCTGCCATCGTGGTCGTTGGCAATGAAAACGGGATCGTAGGCTTCGGATTGGGAAAAGCAAGAGATGCAACAGCCGCCATGTCAAAAGGGACTGACGATGCTAAAAAGAATCTTATCCGCGTACCTGTAATTAAAGGCACTATTCCTCACTTGCAAGAAGGACGCTATAGCGGTTCACTTGTCTTTATGAAACCTGCTGCTCCCGGTACCGGAGTTATTGCCGGTGGCGCTATGCGTGCCGTACTTGAATCTGTAGGCGTAAAAGATGTGCTGGCCAAATCAAAAGGCTCATCCATCCCTCACAGCGTGGTTAAAGCCACAATCAACGCTTTGGCTCAACTAAGAGATCCTTATACCGTAGCACAGGTAAGAGGTATCAGTTTAGATAAAGTATTTAATGGGTAATTCCGTTATTTTATTTTAGGTAAATTTTAATGTTTTCATTGCTTGGGAGACTGTCTTATATTCGGGACAGTCTCTTGTTTTCTTGAACATTGAAAAAAAACACGTATTTTTGCACTCGCTATCTAAAAACAGAAAACAATGAAAATTGCTGCATCAGAATTGCCACTACAACCCTCAGGAGCTATGTATCACCTGAACCTCTTCCCCGAAGAGCTGGCTGATACGATTATTTTAGTAGGAGATCCTGGACGAGTAGCCAAAATATCGCAACGTTTTGATACTATTGAAATCAAGCGAGAGAATCGGGAATTGATAACCCATACCGGAACCTGCCAGAATAAACGCCTTACCGTGCTCTCTACCGGCATGGGCACCGATAATATAGATATCGTGCTGAATGAATTAGATGCCTTGGCCAATATTGATCTGAAAAGCATGGAAGTGAAAACTGAAAAGCGACCACTTACCATGGTGCGCATTGGTACATGCGGAGCGCTGCAAGCTGATATTCCCATACACAGTCATATTGCCTCCACGCAAGGATTTGGAATTGATGGCGTATTACAATTTTATAACCATAATGGCCTGTCTGACGAGGCACTGGTAAACGCTTTTGTAGCCCACACCGACTGGAATGGGCACCTCCCTTATCCCTACTGCATGAATGCCGATGCAGAATTGCTGCAACAAGTGGGTTATGATATGGTGCAGGGCATTACCATCAGTGCTCCAGGTTTCTTTGGGCCGCAAGGCAGAGACGTGCGTGCTCCACTGCAATATCCCGATATGAATGGCAAAATTGATAGTTTTAGCTATAATGGACGGCATTTTTCTAATATGGAAATGGAATGTTCTGCCATTTATGGATTGAGTAAATTACTTGGACACAAAGCTTTAACTGTATGTTTGGCTATCGCCAACCGTGCTACAAAAGACTTTTCAAAAGGTTATGCCAAAGCGATGGAAACACTGATAGATACCGTCATTGATCGATTGTAGAAAAATTTAATACTGTTTGCAAGGCAAAAAATTGTATTTTTGCAACTCTAAAAAAATGTGAAACAGCAATTGATTATGACAACTATTTTAGATGAATTGAATAATCCTGTACGGCGCAGAAAAAACCGGATGCGCTATCGCGTAGCTGTGATTGGCGGCGGCAGTTGGGCTACTGCAATCATTAAAATTTTATCTTCGAATTTGGAGCATCTTCATTGGTGGGTACGTGAAGAAGAAGTGGTTGAAGGGGTAACTCGATACGGCCACAACCCTCTTTATCTCAGTTCTGTACTAATAAATCCCAACGAAGTAAGGGTGAGCACCGACATCCGAAAGGTGGTTGCAAAAGCCGACTATGTGGTAATTGTTACCCCGTCAGCATTTTTGGATAAAACCTTGGATCCTCTTAAAAAAAGTAAGATTTACAAAAAGAAAATTATCACAGCCGTAAAAGGGATTGTTCCTAAAACCATGCAAGTAATTACCGATTATTTGAAAACGGAATTTCACGTGCCAATGGCCAATCTGGCAATTATCAGCGGCCCTTCACATGCCGAAGAGGTGGCACAGGAAAAGTTTACTTTTCTTACTGCTGCTTCCGAAAATGCCGATTTGGCCGAAATGGTGGCTAAACTATTCAATAACAGATATGTACGAACTTCCGTTTCTAACGATATTATGGGTGTAGAAATGGCTACCGTGCTGAAAAATATCTATGCCTTGGGAGCTGGAATATGCAGCGGATTAGGCTATGGGGATAATTTTATTGCCTCATATATAGCCAATTGTGTGAAAGAAATGAAAAAATTTGTAACGGAAGTCTATTTTAATAAACAACGAGTATTGGAAGATGCGCCCTATTTGGGTGACCTGCTGGCAACTTCCTATTCTCGCTTTAGCCGTAACAGAATGTTTGGCAACATGATAGGGCATGGTCTATCGGTGCGTATGACACAGTTGGAGATGAATATGATTGCCGAAGGCTATTACGCTTGCCGCTGCATTCACGAAATTAATAAAAAATATGATGTCCACATTCCAATTGTAGAGACCATTTATGGGATTCTTTATGAGGGAAATAACGTAAGCTCGGAAATAAAACGAATAGCCGAATATTTTGTATAGCATTGAAATATAATGATTTAAAGTCTAAAAATAATGAATCATGACAAAAAAAAGATTAACTAAAAGTCGAATGTCAAAAATTTTTGGCGTTGCCGCCGGTATCGCCGAATATTTGAATATTGACCCCACCATAGTACGCATGCTCTTTGTGCTGCTGGTGCTGGCTGGCGGCAGTGGAGTGCTGCTCTACTTTATTTTTGCTATTATCATGCCGCCCCCTGAAGCGCCTCTTTATGGCAATCAACCGGCACAAGATACCTCTTATGTGGAAGTGGACAGCAACGGAAATGCCGTGCACAATGAGCCGCAAACAGAAAATAACAGCAATACAGCGACTAACGACAGCGTAGCGACAAGCAAAATTATAGCTGCCATCGCAGGTTTGACTTGTATCTGCATTGGCGGCATATTACTAACGCGTCAATTTTTATCTCACGCCACAATCAAAACTATTGTAGCTATTACATTGATTGCAGTTGGTGTGGCTTTGGCCGCCATAAGCCTGAAAAAGCACTAATAATGATTTTATCCTATTAGTTTTTAACTCTTAATTTTTATTTGTATGAGCACAATAAAGTCCGGTTACGCAGGAAAACTGTTTGCAGGAATTGCCCTGATAACGATAGGGATAATATGGCTGTTATCTTCGTTAGACGTCATTAACCTTAATTGGCGTGATATTTGGCATTTGTGGCCGCTTATCGTAGTTTGGATAGGAATTTCACTTTTGCCGATTCCCGAAATTTACAGATTACTCCTCAATATTTTAACGCTTGGCATAGGGTTGCTGATGCTGCTCCTGCCACACATTGACAAATCCAACAGGCTTGAGTGGAACGAAGTTACAATAGTGCAAGATAATAAATGGCAAACAGATCCCATTGGCAGCAATAACACCTGCTTCCTTTACGATAAGGCTTCGTTAGACTTGAGCATCGGGGCGAGCACACTCATTTTCGACACCAGTCGTCTTTTGGTGGCAACGGCCGGCAGCGAGGCATTTGTCGTATCCGTCAACTCCGATACAATTACCCGTACGGCATCTGTTGCAGTTACATCCGCTGCCCACAACATTCTTGACAATAGAGCTATCACACTTAAATTAAATCCTAATCCGGTGTGGGATATGAACTTGAATATTGGAGATTGTTCGGGTACTATCAATTTGACGCCATTCAAAGTGCAAAATTTGGAATTGAACGCCGGTGCTACTCATATTGTGGTTAGATTGGGCGACAGGGCTGATAAAGTAAAAGCTGAAATCAGCGCCGGAGCTTCCGACATTACCCTTGAAGTGCCTAAAACAATGCGGTGCATTATTGAAAAAGAGGCGGCTTTTATCTCTTCCAATTTTAAAGGATTTAAAAAGCAAAACGGAAAATATGTTGCTGAAGCAGAGGGTATTTCAAAAGGCACAGTTTTTATTGAAATTGAAGCCGGCGTATCGCAAATTCAGGTAAAAAGGTATTGAATACAAGATTGAGAAAAAAGCAAAAATTGAAAGGAACAATATTAGACAAGTTCCTGCGATAAAAACAATCTGACATTTTCACACAATTTTTTTTAAAATCCTTTTTCTCACATGCGTTATATCATTTTTTTTTCTTATTATTGCTGCCTAATTTAAACTTTTAAAAATCGGACTTATGATAAAGAAAATCGAGTTTTTTATTGTAGTTAGTTTATTGCTATTGTGCAATTTAGCTTTTTCGCAGCAAGAAAATCCGTACATGAATTTCAATGCGGATATTTTAGTAAAACAGAAAGATTATGCGAAAAATTTTAATGCCGGTGATTTTAATGCCAGCATTTTGTACAAATGTGTAACTGATATTGTGGATGCGGCACGAGCAGAATATGCTTTTGCCCGAAAAATGAAACATGACGAAGCGCTTGATTCTGCTGCGCAAATGCAAGCCAGCTATATGGGGCGTAAGGATGAACGGACTGTAGAGAACGACGCTCCCTATCGTACTACCTACTATCGCTTTAAAAAATACAACTTAACCCATAATGGGACGGAATTGGTGACCAAAGCAAAGGCCTTTCTCGGAGAAAAGGAATACTCCTACTATGATGTATCGCTGGAGATAGTGAAGTCGCTATTAAAAAATATGAAGACAGCACAAGTGCTTTTGGATAAGCAATATAGCTATATTGGAATCGGATTTGCCTGTGATCAGTACCTGAAATCTATCTATATTTCGCTTACGCTGGGCAATGATCGCACATTCAATTTGGATAAAGCTGCGCCGGGCGATAAGGATGCTCCCTATACCAAATCGAAAAGTGGTCTTGATTTTTTTAATGCAAAGGCATGTACCCGCTGTTATAACGATTACAACTTTGAAGTACTTTCAGAGTATATATCAGTGAAAAACAATGATATATCATTTATATGCGACAATGCTCGCTTTCTTAAAAAATTGATTGGCAGAGATGGAGATGCTATCGTGCTCGACTTTGTGCAGCATTTTCAATACGACTGCAAAAATCGTGTGGTGGACAACGACCGCGTAAATCATGGTTTTATCACTAAAGCCATTACCTACGAAACGATTTTGGCTAATAATACAATTTCCGATAAAAAAGCCAACAAAATAAGTGCTAAAATTGGAGTAATTCCTGACGGCATCACCTCCGACGACTTTGATGTCAATATTCTGGTCATCAAAGAGGGAAAATATGTATGCCGCACCATTCTAAAAAAAGCAATTGAATGTAAAGGGGTGAGCAGCGATGTTAAAATCAGTTTTTTGCCTGACGAAAATAGTGTGAAAAGCATCGGTGATTGGATACCGGTAGCGGAAGAAAATACCATTTCTTTTAAAATTCCGTTTACCGATATAAGAAAAACAAATTATCAACCTGCCGATTTTGTGGACAACATACATAAAATGAATGAGCCGGCCTATAAAATCAACTCTCTTGAGGTCATTGTGTACAATTCAATTAACTTGTTCAACGATCCCAATCAGCAAACCATACAGAAAAAACGGGGACAAAGCATCAGTAAAGCACTCAATACGCTCTATCCCAATATCAATGTAAAAGTTTCATATGCAGATAGCTGGGTTGATTTTCAAAAAGATATTGTATATAACGAACAATACTACTACTTAGGGTTCAATAAAAACGACGCGTTAAAAACATTGAAAGAAAACGGCGGTAAAGCAGCAAAAGATCTGGATACGCTTTTAGCCAAAGAGCGCTATGCCGAAGTGGTAATGCACATTACTTACCAAATCAACGAACGGAATGAGCAGATTTATGCCGTAAGCAAATTCAACAAAGCATTGGCTGCCAACCAGCCTGCTGTGGCTATGTCCATACAAAAATATATTATGCAACAGGTAGCAGCTAAAAAATATTCCTCCGCCATAGCTGATAAAATGGAAATTGCTTTTGTAAAAGACAATCAACCGTTCCTGAATAACCAACTTTACATCCGTTCTCTTCCGATGAAAAATTACAGCGACAGCATCCTCACGGATATATTGAAAGTGTATGACTTGAATAGCACAAATCCCATAGCTAACTACAATAGAACAGTTTGCAAAATTACTTCCGCCAAATGGAGAAGCATCGCCGAAATCAATGCCTTGCAAACCGAAATTGACCGGCTTTATGCACAGGCGGCATTATCAAAAGAGTCTGTAAATAATCTCAATCTGGAGTTCCAGACCAAAGTGTTGACCTATCTCTCCACCCAATCCGGAACTCCCGAAAATGAAACGATGAAAACGAACACGATAGCCAAAATCAAGCAATATGCTATCGGGCAAGCCAGCAAGTGGCAAGATGCCTATAAATTAGCCTCCATCTTCGTCAAAGAGCACGACTATCCTTATGCCATAAGTCTGATGGAGCCTTTTCTGGACGATTCCACCATATCCAACGATTTCCTGTTTTCGTATATCAGTTTATCTGCACATCGCGAAGCCGACTACCTCAGTTCCTTATTTAACGCAGCCGTAAAAATGGCCGCAGAAAAAGAGCCTGCACGTCTGTGCGGATTATTCGACAAACTGCCGATATGCATATTGGATAATCAAGAAATAAAGACCATTATTTGTAAAACCTGTAATAAATAGTAATGAGCGATCAAGAGCTTATCTCTGACAATCTACACGAAAAAAATACAACTAGTTCTAACGAAGAGAATGTAGAAAAAGAAGAACAGGAAGAGATGTATGAACATTATCGCTTCCAAGTAGATAAGGGCACCAAACTGTTGCGCATGGACAAATATCTGGTCAACTTAACCATGAATATCTCGCGCACTAAAATACAGCAGGCTTCCAAAACGGATTGCATTTTGGTGAACGGCAAACCCGAAAAACAGAATTATCGTGTCAAACCGCTTGACATTATTTCTATACTGCTGCCATCAGAACCTCGCATACACGAGATTTTACCGGAAAACATTCCTTTGAATGTACTTTATGAAGATGAAGATATTATAGTTATTGACAAGGAAGCTGGCATGGTAGTACATCCTGCATTTGCCAACTACAACGGCACATTAGTCAATGCGCTCACTTACCGTTTTATGGGACAAACCACCCGTAATGGCGAGCCAGCCAAACCGCTATTAGTACATCGTATCGACAAAGATACTTCCGGTATCATAATGGCAACCAAAAATGAGTATGCTCAAATGAAAGTAGCACAACAGTTTTTTGCTCACTCCATTGAACGTAAATATTGGGCACTGGTATGGGGCGATTTTCAGGAAAATGAGGGCACAATTGTCGGCAATGTCGGACGAAATCCCAAAGAACGCAAAGTGATGACCGTCTTTTCTGACGGCGAACAGGGAAAACATGCCGTCACTCATTGGAAAATAATAGAACGCTTCGGCTATGTAACGTTGATTGAGTGCCAGTTAGAAACAGGACGCACACACCAGATCCGTGTCCATGCCAAATATATCGGGCATCCACTCTTCAACGATGCCTCTTATGGCGGTCATCGAATCCTGAAAGGGACTACATTTACCAAATATAAGCAGTTCATCGACAATTGCTTCACACTCCTTCCCCGACAGGCGCTGCATGCTAA
>JAISAD010000170.1 GCA_031266895.1 Bacteroidales bacterium | reverse complement strand
ACCGTAAGTTCATTCCCCCCCCCCCCCGAATTTCCATTGTTACCATTACCAACGGTAACCGGTAATGGTGGTATGCTGTTGGGAACCAAAGCAATATTGGTTTTCCAATTATTGGCAAAAGTTACCGGATTACGTCCTGTAATGTGAAAGGCAAAAATATCATTAAAACTCTGATATACATAATTAGGATATTCTTTGGAAGCAAAAATATATTCAAATTTAATAGAGGCCGAATTGGCAATAAAGTCAAACTCCAGCAACGTTAAACTCTTAACTGGATTGGGAGTGAGAGGCACAAGGTCAGGATCGACAGCTGCATCGGTTGGGACTTTATTGCTTGTACCGATATCACCTCCTGTTGCTGCTGAAATAGCGCCCGTAGTCATAATAATTCCCAAAGGCCAGTTTACGGCACTTCTTTGATAAAAATCAGAAGAGGAATAGAGGTTCAGATTGTGAAAAATTCCGATATTGTTTCCCACAACCCCTGTCGAGCGGTTAAACTGGGCATTGGTAATCGATACGCCTTCGCCTTTCAGCATGGAATCCACCAACTGTTGTGCCGTCAGATTTACAGTTTGTACTGAAAAAGATTGCGCATATCCGCTAAGGGTGGTCAAAAGGAGCACTGTGCAGAGGAGTGTCAGGCTATTGAATATTCTATCTTTCATAAATTATTGGGTGTTTAAAAGTACTAAAAAAATCAAAATGCAAAAATAATAAAATTCTCATTACCTATAGACAATGAATTGATAATAATATTGCATGGCAACATCGGCTATGAAGTGGAAAGTGAGGAGGAGACGCAAATCATGGAAAAATCACAATATTGGCAATGCTCTTCTCTGTCGGTTTGCACAAAAGGGATGCCGGTATCCAGTATATGGTTGATGAGCCGGATTAAACAGGTTTCAAATTCTGATAACAACTCCTTTGTTATCAGTGTACTGTCGCTGTTTGGGAAAGACGAGGCCATTTTAATATAGCGGCTATTGCCTGATACTGCTTCGCGCACGCACACAATGCCCGCTTTGACTTGCGCTGTTTTGAATGCCGTAGCTTCGCTTTTGTCTTTTTGGTATAAAAATAGGTAGAAAAGCAACTGAAACAACTTAGCTTGCTTTATATCGCTAAACAGAGTTTCCATGCTGCTGTATTTCAATTCGCCGGCATCTGTGCGCCCTGTTTTATAATCCAGCACTGCAAGCGTCCCGTTTTCCTCTTCTACGCGGTCGGCAATGCCTTTCAAATGCACGCTGCCGCCATTTACCGGCAAGGTGTGATTGAGGCCGATTTCTACGCCGATAATGCGTGCCCGCGACAATTCAGCAGGGATGCATTTCAGATAGTTGCGTATCATTTTGTCCAAAATTTGGCCGGCCATATAATATTTGCCTCGCGAAAAATCAGCTTCGCTCAATTCGGGCTGGCTGTTCATTGCCTGCGCAATGTGCAGGGTTAAATTATTTGTAAAATCTTGAATATAAGCAGAACGATTGCAAGCGGCGAGATATCCGTTAAGCACCTTTTCCAGTATGCGATGAAAAACAGAGCCTATAATGTTGGCTTGCAAAGGTTCGACAACAGCCTGTGCCTGTACCAATTTTTCGACGTATTGCAGATAAAATTTCAAAGGGCACAGCATATAGCAGTTGAGTGCAGATGCAGAAAAGGAGATGTTGCGTATCTTTTCCATAATCCGCTTATTTTTAATAATTTGTATTCTGCTATTGGAGTTATTCAGTTTGGGCAAAATGGACAAATGTTCTTCCGTTATCTCAATCCTGTCCTGCAATCCACGCACTTTTACTTCATATTGTAACTGGCTGATAAAACGGCTCGGTTCGGCAAGCGTCCCTTCGGAATCGGTGTCATAAATCAGCGTAATGTCTTCTGCCCGTTGTAGCAGATGGAAAAAATGGCAAGCAAAAACCGACTCTTTGTGCTGCTCAGACGGCGAGCCAAAATGCTGTTTTACGTCATAAAGCAAAAGGGTATTGTGGCTTTTCCTCTTGGGCAAAACACCCTCGTTTAATCCGACTACAATCACATTCTTAAAATCAAGCATGCGGGTTTCGAGTACCCCCATTACCTGTAACCCGTGTGCAAAATCGCCCTTAAACGGAATGGTAAGCGAAGACATAAGCTGTTTAACTAAATAGCAGGCGGTGCGAATATCTGAATCTATCCTGGAATTTGAGAGTTGCAATGCCAGCTTTTGCACATCTTTTAGTAACAACTGCACAGTTGCTGAGTGAGGCGACGCTTTATCAATGCTGTTGAGCAATTTCAGTGCGAAATTTATAAACTGAGGTAAAACAGGAGGTTTTTCAGTTACTGCAGGTAGCCACTCAGCAATAACTTTCTCAATTTCAGGTAGCGAAACAAAGAGCAGGCGGCGATGTTGCAATTTTTCAATGGCCGCAAACCCGTCAGAGGTGGTATTTCCTATAATTTCTTGTAGAATGGGATTACGTAAGAATGAAAACAGTTCTTTCGCAGAAAAAAGAGTCGTATCACTGCGTTGCTCGCTCATAAATTGTAATGCATTGATGTAGAGATCAAACCAGCCATTAAAAAGGGTGGCGGCAGGGGTAGCGGCAAAGGGATAGCCCATGGTAAGGTTGGCATTGGTGTGGTCATAAAGATGCACAAACGGCAAAACCATCTTTTCGTCGGCAAGCACTAAAACCGTATCGTTTAAATGCCCTTGCTTGCGTTCAATGGCATGAAGCTTTTCGATAGCGCAGAGCAGTTGAGTGGTTGTTTTTGAAACGCCTGTCAGTCGAATTTGCTTGCTGATAGTACCATAATCGTTGCCAATAGTTTCAATTTCGGACAGGTTCAACTCATTTTGGATAGGTTTTATAAACTTATCAAGAAAATGGCGCTCATAGAATCGGTCTAAATCGAAATAGAGTTCTGCGTTGCAGTGTTGATGCAGCCATTTTACAATGGCAATTTCAGCGGGCGAAAGCGTGTTAAATCCGGCGAAAATATAGCGCTTATAGGGTAGGGCAGAGGCATAAGTTGCGACATGTGCAGCCTCATCGCGATAAATAGCGCCATTGTAGCCACATCCCTTTTCCATAAGCTGTTGATTAAACGCTTGATATAAAGGATAGAGCGCCTCGTAAAAACGTAGATATTCTGATTTTCTGCTGGTTTCGGGCGTTGTTTTTTCTGCTTTACTGTCTTGGAAGGCCTCTTCTATTTCTTTGATTTGCAGAATATTGGTAAAAATAGCTTGTGGATCGGTCAGTTGCATGTCTATTTCATTAATATCACTCAAAAAGGCAGGCGCCCAACTGAGAAATTGAATGAAATCTGCGCAGCGCGGAAAATTTTGCTTGCGGCATAAATTGTAAAGCTCTATTTGCAATTCTATGTCCGACAGGTTTTTATATGGGGATAACTCATGCACAAACTCATCAATGGAAAAAATAGCGGGCGAGAAAAATGTTTTTTGCAATTGCTTAGCCAATTCCAGTTGAATCATGCGTTTGGCGCGTTTATTAGGTACTGCTACGAGGGTGTCTTGAGTGGCTACTGCCTCATTTTGGGCCATCATTGCCGCTATTTTTTGAATAAAAATCATTATTTGTTTAATTTGTGGACAAA
>JAISAD010000164.1 GCA_031266895.1 Bacteroidales bacterium | reverse complement strand
AATATTGTTTTTTAATCTCTTCCATAGCTTTTTACTCATCTATGCGGGTAGCTTCACGTCTATTGTCCTTATTTTTAATGCTTTCGCGCTTGTCATATATCTTTTTACCTCGCGCCAATGCAATGTCAAGTTTGGCGTAGCCGTTCTCATTAATCCATAACAATGTCGGAATAATAGTCATGCCGCGTTCATTCAGTTTTGTAAGTAACTTATTGATCTCTTTTCGGTTAAGTAATAACTTTCGCTCACGCTTAGGTTCGTGGTTATTATAGCTCCCGTGCGAATATTCGCTGATATGCAGATGATGCACCCAAAGTTCATTGTTGGTAAAAGAGCAGTAGGAGTCGGCAAGATTGGCTTTGCCTGCCCGAATTGACTTGATTTCAGTCCCAGACAACACAATTCCTGCAGTGTAAGAACTTACAAGAAAGTATTCAAACTCCGCTTTTTGGTTCTTAATGGCCACATTCTGACGATTTTTTGCTTTCGACATATCCTATTTTGAAACAGAGTGCAAAAATACAAATTTTTTGTATCTTTGCCGGTTCATAAAAATTAACCCAATTGAATCGATGAGCGAATTGCTTTTTTTGTTGCTTTTTATTCTTTTTGTCTGTAGCATGCTGGCAGTAGATTTGGGTGTGCGCAACAGGCACGAGCACACTATCACTTTTAAAGAGGCGGCTGTCTGGACGGCTGTCTGGATTGGTATTGCACTGTTGTTTTTTCTTTTTATCTACTTTCATGCAGAGTGGATACACGGCATTAAAACTGTAGATGACCTGCAGACGATTAACAGCAGGCATGGGCATCAATTGCAATTTGACCTTTCTGCTCCTTTTGCCGAAAACTTGAAACTTTATCGACACACTGCAGCAATAGAATATCTTACAGGGTATTTTATTGAAAAATCGCTCTCTATCGATAATATTTTCGTAATGCTCATGATATTTATATCGTTTAAAATAGAAAGAAAATATTACCATCGAGTTCTCTTTTTCGGCATTTTGGGTGCTATTGTGATGCGTTTTCTCTTTATATTCACCGCTTCGGCGCTTATTCAGCGTTTTCAGTGGGTATTGCTGCTGTTTGGCATTATTCTCATTTTTACCGGTATAAAGCTGTTTTTTAAGAAAAAAGAGAAACCCGTTGATTCCGAACATCATCCCATAGTACGCTTCCTTTCCAAACGGCAACTGATAACACCGCAATTTTATGGTCATGACTTTTTTCATCGCCTTAACGGCCGTTGGCTCTGTACTCCGCTTTTTGTAGTCTTGATTGTTGTAGAATTTTCAGACGTTATTTTCGCATTTGACTCTATTCCGGCAATCTTTTCCGTAACGCATGATCCCTATATTGTATTTTTTTCTAACATATTCGCCATACTGGGATTGCGTTCGTTATTTTTTATGCTCGAAAGCATTATGGATAAATTCCGCTACCTTCATATCGGATTGGCAGTTCTGCTGCTGTTTGTGGGAAGCAAAATGCTATTGCCCTACATATTTCACATTCACATCCCAACATTCTTATCGCTGCTTATTATTCTAAGCATTATTGCAGTTAGCATATTGGTATCGCTATTGATGCCTGAAAGAGCGGGAAAGGTTTGAGGGATTGTAAAATTTCCTGTATCTTTGCAATTTCAAAATTAGAAAAATATGTCAATTGTAGTAAAAGATGTTTCTAAGGTTTATGGTAAGCAATATGCGTTAGATCATGTCAGTTTTGAAGTAAAAAAAGGGGAGGTTGTCGGTTTTTTAGGGCCTAATGGTGCAGGAAAATCCACCATGATGAAGATTATCACGTCATACATTCCACCTACAGAGGGTAATGTATCGGTGTGCGGTTGTGATATTTGGAATGATTCGCTCGAATTGCGCAAAAAAGTGGGCTATCTTTCAGAGGCCAATCCGCTCTATTACGATATGTATATGGTTGAATTTCTTGAATTCATAGCGAACATACATCGCGTAAGCTATAAGAAAAAGCGTATTCAAGAGGTGATTGCCATGACCGGACTTGGAGAGGAACAGCATAAAAAAATAGGGGCATTGTCGCGAGGGTATAAACAGCGCGTTGGATTGGCGCAAGCGCTAATTCACAATCCCGAAGTGCTTATTCTCGACGAGCCAACCACCGGCTTGGATCCCAACCAGTTGGTAGAGATTCGCGACCTGATATGCCAATGCGGCAAAACCAAAACAGTATTGCTTTCCACCCATATTATGCAAGAGGTGGAAGCCATGTGCGACCGTGTTATCATTATTAATCATGGCAAAATTGTGATTGACTCTACCATTGCCCAACTGCGCGAAATGGCTGATGAACTTGGCATCAAAAAACAGAATCTTCGCAGTAATATAGTTGGCATAGAAGAGGTTTTCCATGCTTTAACCCGCTAATGGATAGTGTTATAACTCCTCATGGCCGGCTGCTGAATCCGCTGCATAAAATTGGACACAATTGGCACGAAATCTCGTATGAAGAGGCTTTTGCGTTAATTGCAGAATGTTTTTCGCAGGTAAATCCGCAAGCGCGTGCGTTTTTTGCTGGCGGCCATGCTACCAACGAAGAGCTTTATTTAATGCAACGCCTTGCTCGTGCAGGGTTCAAAACCGGCAATGTGGCCTCTTTTGAATATTTGTTGCGGGGCGAGCACTTCTGCTTTGATAAAAACGACATTGTGCCATTTGCCGAATTGCCGGGTGCTACCCACCTCTTTTGCATCGGCTTTGATTTGGAAACAAAACACAATCAACTATCCTGTATCCAAGATTTTATAAAAAATCACTTAGATATTCCAACGCTATTTTTAGACCATAACGAACATTTGTCCATTACCGACTATCATGCTTTTTTTAAGGCTGTAAATTGGCGACTCATTGACACCAACCGCGCAAAAGGCATCTTTATTCAAGGAGTAGGTAAAAATTACGCCCCTTATAGAGAAGCGATGTTCCAAACCAATATAATCCCGTTATTAAAATGCAATAATCTGTCAATTAATCAAATAGATGATTTTATTACCCTCTTGTTAGCCCAAAATGCGCCTCTATTCATCTATCAGGAAGCAATGCTGAATGAAGCAGCCATCGCTGAAATGACCAATTTGGCCATGCTGATTGAGATACAGGCCAAGCCGTCGAGCGGCATGTTGGGTATCAAAGAGAAATTCAATTCGCAAGCCTTATTTGATATGGGCATATTTGCTTCGCGATTGCCCGGCGGGATGGCATTTTCGCCACATACGGCAGATGAAATGACAACGCTTTATGGCACATCAGTAACCTGCCAGATATGCGACGTGCGCCAATTGTGGGAAAACAACCAGCTGCAATGTGTTTTTATTCTTTATGAAGACCCGCTGAGCGAAAAAGCCTATCATTCTTTTCGACAACATTTTAATTTCGATTTTCTCTGTGTTATGTCACATGCCTTGACTCCTACGGCACAATTGGCCGACCTGGTTTTACCCGGTTCGCTGCCTGCTGAAATTGGCGGCATCTATACCGACAGTACACGACAACCCCATCAAATAGCTCAAACTGTGCCACAGCCCATTGCAATGAGCAGTTTAGCGCAACTGTCTGCCTTGTCCGAACAATTTGGCTTAGCGCCGTTACGCACTCCAGACGCTGTCTTTTTGGAATATATCAACTTCTTTAGAGGCGGTTGCCGAAATGCAGAACGTCATTTCTTTCGAATAACGAACAATCCTGTTTTTTAAAACACTATTTGTCTTTTATTTGCATCAACTGCAAAGTACGTCCTCTATGGCCGCCATTTACAAAATTGCTGAGAAAAATAGCATAAAATCTATCTGACGGGCGATAAATCCAAACATGGTTATAGCCCCGCCAAAGCCCGCCATGATAGATATAGTAACCATATTTTTTGTGGACTTTGAGCCGTAAACCATATCCATATAGTTCGGGCATGGAATCTACGCCAAAAAGGCAATTTTCCTGCTGTGAGGCATATTCTACCCACTCCTTAGGCAATATTTTATAATCCAGAAAATAGGCTTTATACCATTTAAACAATTCTAATACATTGGAATATATGCCTTTATCTCCCATCGTGCCATCCATAAAATAAGGCTTTACTTCGCTTTCGCTCCTAAGATGTCCCGTAGCTATTTTTGCTTGATTTTGGAGGGATTTTTCAGTGATAAAGAAGGTATTCGACATGCCAGCAGGCAAAAATAGATTTTGTCTTACATAAGTTTCAAATTTCATGTCGGATACCAGCGCCACAATGGCAGCCAGCAATGCATAATTGGTATTAATGTATTGATATTGTGTCCCTGGTTGAAATAGTATTTTGGGACGATATTTTGTTAAAACATTTACCAGCTCATTGTTGGTGAGTAAATTGGAGGTATCATAACGATTCAATTTAAAATTAAAATATTCGGGGAGACCGGAAGTATGAGACAGCAAGTGATGTATGGTTATATTTTGGTAGGGCAATTTCGGAAAAAAATGACGTAATGTGTCCTGTAAGGAGAGTTTTTCCTCACTCACCAGTTTTAATACTGCCGCGGCTGTGAACTGTTTTGACAGCGATGCCAATTCAAAAAAAGTGTCGGGCGTTATGGCATTCGACTTTTTTCTACGCATATCCGCACGTTGTGCTGTATTATACTGAGGATAACCTGCCTTACTGTAAAGTTTCAAATAACCGGCACTGCGACAATATATGACAGAGTCGTCAATGGCCACCAGCAATACCCCATTCAGTTTTTGGCAAATTACATTCAATAAACTGTCAAAAGTATAATACTGGCGCGGGGTAAGCGAATTGGCAAAATCGATGAGTTGTGTTCCCGCCAATGTCGTATCCTCTTTACTCCGAACGGGCGCATCACATTGTGCATCTGTTTGTAATGTTAAAAACAAAAGCAACGCCACATAAAAAAATCTCCTCATCCGCACAAATGATTACACGTATTTGTCTCCAAAATCAATCTGCACATCAGCTACAACCTGTCGAATTTGTGACTCTTCATTTTTTGGACATATCAAAAGAATATCATCATTTTCCACTATAATGTAATCTTCCAATCCATGCACCACCACCACTTTATCTTTAGGCATATTAATAATGCAATTGCTTGTATTATAGGTTTTCACCTTTTTTCCAACGATAGCGTTCCCTTCGCTGTTTTTCTCTCTGATTTCGTATAATGATCCCCAAGTGCCCAAGTCCGACCACCCAAAATCGGCAGCATAAACATAGACATTTTTAGCATATTCCATGATCCCATAATCTACTGATATATTGCGACATACTTGATAAACTTGACAAATAGCCTCCTGTTCGGCAGGGGTATTATAAGAATTTTCTGCCTCTTTGAACAGGTCGTTTATTTCGGGTAAAAATTGCTCAAAAGCCTGATTGATAGATTTCAACGACCACATAAAGATACCGGAATTCCAAAGGAAATCCCCGCTTTCAATAAATTGCTGAGCCATAACCAGTTTAGGCTTTTCCGTAAACATTTTTACCGCATAAATGGAAGGATTGCCCAAATAGGGTTCATCTTCTAAATATTGAATGTAGCCGTAACCGGTATTGGGATACGAAGGCCTGAGCCCTATAGTGAGCAACCAATCGTTTTTTTGAACAGCTTCCAAGCCATTGGTAATTACTTCAATAAAAGTATTTTCCTGCTTGATATTATGGTCTGATGGGGCTACCACAATTAATGCATTCGGATTTTTCTGTTTGATTTTATAATTGGCATAAGCAATGCACGGAGCAGTATTGCGTCGCATTGGCTCCAATACAAGTTGTTCGTCCGAAATTTGCGGCAACTGCTTTTTAACAAGGTCAGCATACATGACATTGGTTACAATATAGATATTTTCAGGACGACAGATTTTAGAAAAGCGCCCAAAAGTTTTCTGTAGCAGCGTAATGCCATCTCCTAAAATGTCAATAAATTGTTTGGGAGTTTCCGTTTTACTCATAGGCCAGAAACGCACGCCCACGCCGCCGGCCATAATTACGCAATAGTAGTTTTCGTTTTTTTGTGTAGTCATGATTTTAGATAAAAATTTAGGGGTGCAAAAGTACATGAATTTTTCAAAAAAAGCCACAAGAATTAAAACGCAGATTATTCATGGATTGTGTTGATCTCTTTTACATCATAATTTCGCGGTTCTTTCGCCGTTTCCAAAACAGAAAAAGCAAAAAAACACCCACCGTTACAGCACCTCCAGCTATATAGGCTAGCCTGTATGGCGCGGTAAGATGCATTTTTGCACATAAATCCATTACGATAAAAGTACTGCATACCATGCTCATAAAAAGAGCAGGAATAAGCGTAATCAGGTAGTTTTTCTTTTTTAAATAGAGATAAATAGTAATTGCCCATAGTGTAAAAACAGCCAGTGTTTGATTAGCCCACGCAAAATAATACCAAATTATGGCAAAACCATTTTTATCGAAAATACTGTACATCAGGATACCGAAAGCGGCCAAAAAGAGTGGTATGGCAATAATGAGTCGCTTTATAAGCGGCTTCTGGTCATAGTGCAGAAAATCAGCCACAATGAGTCGCGCCGAGCGAAAAGCGGTGTCGCCGGAAGTAATCGGCGCAAAAATAACACCCAACAGCGCCAGCACCGCCCCAAATTTGCCAAGCCAACTGCGTGTAATGGCATCCACAACTTGGGCAGCATCAGTGCCTGATTGAAAAAAGGTGTGTCCTACTTCAGTATCGAAGAAAAAATATGAAGCAGCCGCAGCCCAAATCAGGGCTACTATGCCTTCGGCAATCATAGCACCAAAAAAAATGGGGCGTCCCTGTTTTTCGTTAGTCATGCAACGTGCCATCATGGGTGATTGTGTGGCATGAAAACCGGAAATGGCTCCACATGCGATACTCACAAACATCATTGGAAATATCGGATCACCGTTAGGATGCCTGTTTTGCAAGCCCTCCCACACTTCGGGCAGCGCCGGATGTTTCCAAAAGAGCGCCGCCATAATACCTGCAGCCATAAAGAGCAGGCAAAAACCGAAAATCGGATAAATTTTGCCGATAATTTTATCGATAGGCAGCAAAGTAGCCAGAATATAATAGACAATAATTACACAAATCCAAAAGACGACATTGAGAGAATCGGGCGTCAGTTTGACTAAAAGATTAGCAGGTCCAACTACAAATACTACACCCACTAAGATCATCAGCAACACCATAAAGCCCCGCATAAACTGTTTCACGCCGTTGCCCAGATAGAGCCCGTGAATTTCGGGCAATGAAATGCCATCTTTCCTCAGGGAAACCATGCCCGAAATATAGTCGTGTACCGCACCGGCAAAAATAGAACCGAAAACAATCCAGAGGAACGAAGCCGTACCGAATTTTGCTCCCATAATAGCACCGAAAATTGGCCCTAAACCGGCAATATTTAAAAATTGTATCGTAAAAATGCGCCATCCTTTCATCGGAACATAATCCATTCCATCCTGTTTGGTGTAGGCAGGCGTAATACGCGAAGCATTGCTGCCGAAAATTCTATCTACAATTTTGCCGTAGATAAAATAGCCTGCCACCAATAAAATAATTGAACCTGAAAAAGTTATCATAATTTACAGTTCACAGTTATTGCTCCGGCATTTTTCAAGTTCTGCAAATTCTGTTCTATAAAACTCAGGGTTTGGGGGTCTGCAAATTCACCTCGGTCGTTAAACTTAGTGTGAACTGCACTTACCAGCACATCAGGTTTTACGAAAGGCATTTCGTAGAGATGAAAAAAGGTAAGCATGGCGCTCTGCATTCGGGTGGTACCCCATGCTCCTATACTGGCTCCCCAAAGCGATACGGGTTTACGAAAAAGCATGTTGGATTTGCTGCGCGAAGCCCAATCAAGCGCATTTTTCAAACCGCCCGGCAATGCATAGTTATATTCGGGTGAAACAATGAGCAATCCGTCTGCCTCAGCCAGCTGCTTTTGAAAATCAGCAACAGCAGCAGGAAGGCTATCGGGCATATCCAGATCTTCGTTGTAGTAAGGCAAAACGCTAAAATCAATCTCGTTAATAATCATGCCTTTAGGTGCTAATGTTTGAGCCAATTGTATCAGCTTTTTGTTATACGATTCTTTTCGCAAACTGCCACAAAGGGCAACAATAATGATGTTTTGTTTCATGACATTTTGTTTTTAAAATTCGTTTGCAAATGTACATAAAAATTTTCAGCTTATATATCGATTGGTAAAGATTTAAAAGCTAATGGAATATAATAAAGATAAGGAAATGCTGTATAGAAAGCACTCATTTTTTTGTTGAGTTTCAGTCTATGCTTTTTCTTCATTTAGAAAACTTATTATAATTGAAACTCAAAGATACGGACTTTTTTTGTATTTTTGCGGTTTAAAAAGACAGTATGAGAAACAAGTTGGCGGTGGTAATACTAAATTGGAATGGGCGGCAGTTTTTAGAAAAATTTCTGCCCGGGCTCCTTTATAGTTGTCCCGATTATGCCGAAGTAGTAGTGGCCGATAATGCTTCCGAAGATCAGTCGGTAGAGTTTCTCCAAACCCACTATCCGCAGATCCGACTTATCAGAAATAGTTCTAATGGCGGTTTTTCCAAAGGTTACAATAAGGCGCTTCGGCAAATTGAGGCCGACTACTACTGCTTGCTTAACTCCGATATAGAGGTGAGAGAATGTTGGATTGAACCGATTATTGAACTTCTTGATATACAAAAAAATATAGCAATTGCCCAACCTAAGCTACGCTCTTTTTGCGAACCGAAAAAATTTGAATATGCGGGGGCTTCGGGAGGCTTTCTCGACCGCTACGGCTATCCCTTCTGTCGTGGACGGCTATTTGAGGTAATAGAAGAAGACCATGCCCAGTATGATGAAGTTATGGATGTGTTTTGGGCTACAGGCGCTGCCATGTTTGTGCGTAGCGAACTCTATCACGAATTGGGAGGTCTTGATGAGGATTTTTTTGCTCACATGGAAGAGATAGATTTCTGCTGGCGCGTAAAAAATCGCGGCTATCGTGTGGCCGTAGTTCCGCAATCGGAAGTATATCATGTAGGGGGAGGTACATTGCCGAAAAATAACGCATTTAAAACATTTCTCAATTTTAGAAACAATCTTTTTCTTTTGGTAAAAAATCTACCGAAAAATCGGCTCTTTATTACGCTCTTTCTGCGTTTTTTTATGGATATTTTAGCTGCTTTTCTATTTCTCTTTCAGGGACATGGCCGTGATTTTACTGCCGTAATAAAAGCACAATGCGCTTTTTGGAAAGATTATAGAAAGATGAAAACAAAACGAGATAACAGATATATGACCGCTTTTGCCGATACCTATCCGCACTCCATTGTTTGGGGATATTATATAGCCGGCAAACGCTATTTTAACGGAAAAAAACTTATAAAATAAAGTTATGGAATTATTTGAGATCTTTTACAACTATTTGCTGCTCATTATGTCGGTGCTGGCCATAGGCATTTTTGCAGTACTGCAATTCGTTACTCCGGCTTATGGAATGACCTTTAATAACCGTTGGGGAATGTCTATTCGCAACAAAAAAGGATGGATGATTATGGAAATTCCGGTCTTTACCATTTTGCTGATATTATACGGAATCTCACTAAAATTTACTGATAAACCGTTTAATTGGGTTACTTTTTGCATTTTCATTCTTTTTGAATTACACTATTTGCAGCGAGCCTTTATCTTTCCTCTTCTGATTCGTGGCGAGAGTAAAATGCCTCTCTCTGTTATCTCTATCGGTATCTTTTTTAATATCCTCAATGCTTCTATGCAGGGCGGTTGGCTTTTCTACTTTTGTCCTGATAATTACTATAAAATCAGCTGGCTATGGTCACCTCAATTCATTATTGGCACTGTTCTTTTCTTTGCCGGCATGATTATCAACATGCACGCCGATCGACTTATTCGGAAGTTGCGCAAAGATAAAAACGACAACAACTACTATTTGCCTGTTGGCTGGCCGTTTAAAATATCCAATTCGGCCAACTACTTTGGTGAATTGCTGGAATGGACGGGTTTTGCCGTTCTCTCCTGGTCGGTATCAGGTATGGTATTTCTGCTCTGGAGTATGGCCAACATGATACCGCGCGCCAAGCAGGTATATGAAAAATATACTCAATTTTTCGGCGAAGAGTTTACCTCTTTGAAACGGAAGAAGATTTTTCCTTTTATTTACTAGCAAAAGCAACAGAAGGCAATTTACATATGCAATTTTTTGTTGAAGAAAAGCAGGCGTCCGAATGCCGCTTAAAATGCATGATAGCATATAATTGGGTTTTTTATGAAAAAATCCGGTGCAGAAATGTAAAAATAAGTTGATTAATAACTCTAATTCAAATTTTTTGTATTTTTGCCAAGTCAATAAATTATATGAACTAACTGTATTATTAATA
>JAISAD010000081.1 GCA_031266895.1 Bacteroidales bacterium | reverse complement strand
AAAATTGTGATTATCTTTTTCATAGCTTATTCCCTTTCTATACATTTAAGAGTAAATACCTTAGGCCTTAAATCCATTGTAACAAGTTTATCTTCGCATACATATTTGCTGCACAATCGTACTCTAATAGAATCGCCCGACTGGAATTTATGTGGCACATAACCTGTAATATATTGAGCAGGTCCTTTATCTACAATAAATTCTGCCACAATCTTTTCTCTTGTTGTGCAATTGGTTGTTACTTCATACGGTTCTTTCAGATAGACGAAAGTCCCTGTTTGTCCGCAATCACAGTTTCGCTGTTTTACGCAACTGCTCGCCGCGAGTGCCAGAATAATACACAGCATTGCAGCCGTGCCTCTTTTGCAGGCTCCTTGAGCCTGCTCAAAAAAGATTTCTTTCGTTTTTGTCATAAAATCATAATATTAAATTAAACATAAAAAATCAAAATCGGCTAATATTTCATCTTTAGCGTCTGTAAAAAAAGATTTCAGATTGGCTACAATTTTATTATAGTGTTGCATATTGCCCACAATAGGATATATCAGTCCATTATCAGCATGAAAAAGAGCATTGATATCTGTTTCACCGCAACCCGCAGTGCATATTGCTACACTTAGGTACATTGAAAAGATAAATGCATGTTTTTGCTGTATATAAATAAAACTGCGCAAGCATGCAAGTGTATCCGCATAAATATAAAGTATAACATACATAAGGCTCTTGCTGTCCGGATGTTTGCTTGAGCGTTTCATAATCCTTAATTTTTTATGGTTAACTTGATAGTGTTTTCTATTTTCGGCTTGAGAGCGTAACCATAATGGGGATAATTTTTATTTGTACGTTACATCACTCCCTACTCCTTGTACAAAATATAGGTATTGACAGGAATTTGTTTGGTAGTTTTTATAATGCGGATTGGAAACTGTTTTTTATTATACATGTAAGTATAGGTGGAGGTGGTGGAATCGGTTTGAATATCACCCTGATGGCTCACCATGGTAAACTCGCTTACGTTGTTTTTGCTGAATCCCACCAAATCGAAATTCATTTTGTCGCTGTAAAAATAGGGTAGGCCGAAGTAAGGATTATTTCCCTTGTCGTATTTAAAACTCTTTTTATGGACAAAATTAAACTTATAGATGGAGGTCGTGGTTTCAATAATGTTTTCAAACTCCGAATCATATACCACCTCAATGGTTTTAGTAAGCTGCATGGCTTTAGTATTGCCCGTTGCTTTAAGCGTGGATTTCATTTCGGCCTCATCTCCACAAAACCGGATATAGAAACGCGACAATGCTCCGGAGGCGATTTTGGCGGTCAATCCGTCTTCGTAGGTCTCTTCTATTTTTGTCAATTTTCCCTCTTCAGCATCACGGGTAAAGGCAACCTCTTTCATCACAATGCCGTTTTCCTTGTAGGTCATTTTATTCACTGTCTGTTTTTTCGCATTATAAGCCAGTGAAATAACTTCAACCGTGCCGTCCTGTTTTGTGTAGGTAATTTCGCTTACGGTTTTATCCTTATTGTAGGCAAAAACGGCCATATCCACATTGATGGCAGCTTCATCATTGATGAATTCAATCTTTTCCAGCTGTCCTTTTTTGGTGTAATGGAAAATCTCGTCAGGAGTGCCTATCTCGCTGCGATACCAGATTTTGCTGATTTTGCACTTGGGGTTATAAATTTCATCCTCATTCTTGCAGGAGGAAAAACAGAGCGCCAACACTAACGTGGCGGCCAAAAGTAACATCTCTCTCTTCATTAGTTATTGTTTTTTATTGATAATAAAGTGTCTAATAAATAAGTTGCAAAATTACAAAAAAAACGGATATGTTGACAGGAAATAAAAAAAACGGGATATGTTCGTAATTTTTTATATCTTTGCGCCCTGAAAGGAGGGGGTGTACAGGCCGCCTCTTTGCAATTGTTACGATACTTATTATCAACAGATTAAAAATAATTATTTGAGAATGGAAAAAATTAAATCGTTAGCAGATTTGAAGAAAAAACGCGAAGAACTTCAATCTAAGCTCCAACTGCGTGAACAGGGCGAAAATGCAGAAAATCTGGTACAGATAAAAGTGGCTATGGCTACCTGCGGCATCGCTTCGGGAGCAAAGCAGGTGATGGAGGTAATTATTGAGGAGTGCCACAAGCGCAATATTCCTGCCGTAGTTACCCAGACCGGCTGCATGGGCTACTGCTATGCAGAACCTACCGTAGAGGTTGCCAAGCCGGATCAGGAACCTGTTGTTTTTGGATATGTAAATCCTGAAAAAGCCGTTGAACTGGTGGGGAAATATATCCAGAACAATGAATTGCTGGAAGGCGTAATTCCAGTGAATTATGAGAAAATTGACAATTAAATCTAAAAAAGCATACTAATGGCAAATTACAAGTACCACATTTTAATATGTGGAGGTACAGGATGTTCCGCATCAAGCAGCAATCAAATTAAAGCTAATTTCGAGCAATTGCTGTCTGATAAAAATCTTTCGAATGAGGTGCAGGTAGTACTTACCGGCTGCTTCGGATTTTGCGAAAAAGGCCCTATCGTAAAGATGCTGCCCGACAATACGTTTTATACTCAGGTAAAACCCGAAGACTGTCGCGAAATCATTGAAGAGCACATTGTCAAGGGCAGAAATGTAACCAGGCTGCTGTACGAAAATCCGGAAACGAAAGCGCATATTTCCGATTCCAAACACATGGGGTTTTACAAAAAGCAGTTGCGTATTGCCTTGCGCAACTGCGGTTTTATTAATCCTGAAAATATTGACGAGTACATTGCCCGCGATGGCTATAAGGCACTGGCTTCCGTACTGGAGGCTAATAATCCTCAGGCTACTGTTGACATTATCAAAAAGTCGGGCTTGCGCGGACGCGGCGGCGGCGGCTTCCCTACCGGCTTGAAATGGGAAATTGCCAGCAAAAATCCGGCCAACCAGAAATATATGATTTGCAATGCCGATGAGGGCGACCCGGGCGCATTTATGGACCGTTCCATTCTCGAAGGCGATCCGCACTCGGTGCTCGAAGCCATGGCTATTGGCGGGTTCTGCATCGGAGCTACTAAGGGGCTGATTTATATCCGCGCCGAGTATCCGCTGGCTATCGACCGCCTTAAAATCGCCATTAACCAGGCACGCGAATATGGATTGCTGGGCACCGACCTGCTGGGTTCGGGCTTCGATTTTGACATTGAGCTGCGCTATGGCGCAGGCGCTTTTGTGTGTGGCGAAGAGACTGCCCTTATTCACTCCATGGAGGGGCTTCGCGGCGAACCCACTTTCAAGCCGCCTTTCCCTGCACAGGAGGGATACCTTAAGAAACCCTCTAATGTGAATAATGTGGAGACTTTTGCCAACATTCCGCCGATTATCAATAAGGGATGGGAATGGTTTTCCGCTATCGGCACCGAAAAATCGAAAGGAACCAAGGTGTTTGCGCTGGCCGGACAGATTAATAACGTAGGGCTTATAGAGGTGCCTATGGGCATTACGCTGCGTGAAGTGATTTACGAAATTGGCGGCGGAATCAAGAACGGGAAAAAGTTTAAGGCGGTACAGACCGGCGGGCCTTCAGGCGGCTGCCTTACCGAAAAGTTTTTAGATACTCCTATTGATTATGACAACCTTATTGCCGCCGGCTCCATGATGGGGTCGGGGGGCATGATTGTGATGGATGAGAGCAGTTGCATGGTTTCCGTGGCGAAATTCTATCTCGACTTTACGGTAGAAGAGTCGTGCGGTAAATGCACGCCCTGTCGCGTGGGCAATAAGCGGCTCTTTGAACTGCTTGATAAAATCTGCCAGGGCAAAGGTACAATGGACGACCTTGAGGCCTTGAAGAATCTGAGCAAAGTGATTAAGGATACGGCATTGTGCGGCCTGGGGCAAACTTCGCCCAATCCGGTACTCTCTACCATTGAAAACTTTTGGGATGAGTACATAGCGCATGTGGCAGATAAGAAATGTCCGGCTGGCGAATGTAAAGCCTTGAAGAGCTATATCATTGACATGGAACAGTGCATTGGCTGCACGGCCTGCGCGCGCGCCTGTCCGGTAAATGCTATTCGCGGTGAAAAGAAGATGCCCCACGAAATCAATCAGAGCATTTGCATTAAGTGCGGCGCCTGCTACGACAAGTGTAAGTTTAATGCAGTTTCTATAAAATAGCAGGCTGGCATTAAGCAGTAAAAAAAAACATGCAGGAAGAAAGACTTCATATATTGCAGAAGTTTTTCGATGAAATATATCTGAAAATCGCTCGGCACAGTATGCACAGGCTTACATAACAATGGCATCTCTGCCTAATTATTTCAAAGGAGGGATATAATTCCAAATTTATAAATTCTCTGTCAGGCATTTTCAGTTATGCTGGGAAATGCCTGACAGTTTGCAGTACCATATTGAAAATTTGCTGGAATATAACGTACGCTTCCCCTCAAGCGCTATTTACAATGCAGAGGAACACGGAAAAGAGACACCCTGAGCGCTACCAAAAAGGCGCTGTATTATGACAGCACTTTTTATATTGCTATTTTATGACGCTCTCATGTTTTGCGAGATGAAGCGCATATAATGAAAAGATTCCAGGGCAAATTTAAAAATGTGACAACGCTGTTACAGTCCGAAGCAATCTCCGAATACAGTGAAGCAATCCCCACATGCACAAGGATTGCTTCACTGTTCCTTCTCGCCATGACTACAAGCGTTCGCCATGATGACATGTCATGCGATGTACAATCCCTGGGGAAGGAGGTGTACAATCCCCGGGGAGGGAGATATACAATCCCCGGGGAGGGAGATGCACAATCCCTAGGGAGTGAGTGTGTAATCCCGGTAGAGACGTGATGCATCACGTCTCTACATAGAATCCGATGCCAGACATCAGATTACGGTAACAAGGGTTGACAAAACGGCCGTTTTTGATTTTCGTCCTTTGATAATGGTTGCCTTTTATTGTCTGTTTTTTGTAATTGATCAGTAGTGATTTTTTTTGTAATTTTGCAACGAAATTGGAATTAACCAAAAAAAATAAAATACAACTATGATAGCCAGCAACATTTTACTGCAATTAAAATCGGAAAATCTGATATTTATCAACGGTTTAGGCACGTTTTGCAAACAATTAATTTCTGCCAGAAAGGTAAAAGGAAAAATGCAGCCTCCAAAATATAAATTGGTTTTTGACGGAGAGGCACAAGGCAATGGCTTTAATTTTGTTCTTAATTTATCGAAAAATGAGAAGTTGCGCATTACGGATGCTGATAAGCAGGTGCGTCAATGGGTGACTAATATTAAGCAAACCCTGTCCGAAAACGGCAGCTGCACTATTAAGGACTTGGGAACTTTCTCGTTGCTGAAAAGTGGAAAAATCAGTTTCAAAAGTGGCAAATTGTCGCTGCTTAATCAAGAGTTTGAAGGAATGGAGGAAATAGAACTGCCCGAACCTGCAGAAGCGAACGAAGTGGAAAATATTGAGACTGTGCCGGTAACGGCTACTGCAGTAGAGGTTGAAGAGGTAAAAGAGACGCCGATAGCGGATGATGTAGTAAAAATGGATGGAAAGGATGATGAAAAGAAGAAGAAAGAGAGCACTTGGTGGTGGCTTTTTGTGCTGATTATTTTGCTGGCACTGGCTTTGCTCACCTGGCTTTTTAAAGAGCCGATTTGCCATTATGCTATTGAATTAAAGGAAAAATATTTATCCTATCAGCAAGTTGATACGCAGGAAAATACGGAAGACATATTCATCAATACTGATACGGTTTCAACGCAGCCCGATAATCCAGACAGTGTTGCCGTTACTGTCGAACCTGACGTAAAACCTCTTGTGCCTGATGCTGCACCAAAAAGTATAATTCCTCAAAAAACGGTTGCGCCCCGCCAGAGAGTGGAAGAACAGTCTGCAGTTGACATTGAGATTACTGCTGAGCAAATTATGTTTCAAGCGGGTAAATTTTACTTGATTTCAGGCAGTTTTACCACTCCTCAGGAGGCACAAAAACATATCAATGTGTCAGGATTTAATAAATACCATGCCTCTATTTTACAACAAAATGGCAATAATCGTTGTCGAGTTTGTTTAGGCGTTTTTGATAATGAATCCGATGCGGAACAATACAGAATGTTATTGAATGTGCAGGGCTGGATATTGAAAGAGTAGCCGGAGGATGTTAAATGTAAATAAATAGTAAAATTAATAGATTTATGAGGCAGGCATTAATTAGCGTAAGCGATAAGCATGACTTACTTCCTTTTGTTAAAGGACTGATTGATAATGATTTTAGAATTATTTCTACTGGTGGCACAAAAAAGATGCTGGAAGATGCTGGGTTGCCGGTTACAGGTATTAGTGAAATTACCGGTTTCCCCGAAATTATGGATGGTCGGGTAAAAACTCTGCACCCCAAGGTACACGGAGGCTTACTATCGGTGCGCACCAATCCGAAACATAAGGCGGAGATGGCTGCCAACGATATTCATTACATTGACATGGTAGTGGTAAATCTCTATCCTTTTAAGCAAACTATTGAAAAAGAAAATGTTACTTTTACAGAAGCGATTGAAAACATTGACATTGGCGGGCCGAGCATGTTGCGCAGTGCTGCCAAAAATCACGCATTTGTTACGGTAATATGCGATGCTGCCGACTATGCAGGGGTGTTGAATGAAATTAATGCACAGGGAGATACTACGTCGGAAACGCGTGCACGCCTTGCTGCTAAAGTGTTTCGCCATACCGCCGCCTACGACTGTATGATTGCCGACTATTTAACTCAACAGGTGCAGGAAAGAAATCCCGAATCAATAACCCTCACTTTTACAAAAAAACAGAATTTGCGCTATGGGGAAAATCCCCACCAGCAAGCCTCCTTCTTTGCCGGTAAGAAACAGGGCTATTCTATGGCTTATGCTACACAGTTGCATGGAAAAGAACTGTCTTACAACAATATACAAGATGCCGACGCAGCACTTAATATCGTGAAAGAGTTTAACGAGTCGGTAGTAGTAGCCGTGAAGCACAAAAATCCGTGCGGCGTGGGGATTGGTAATAACGTTTACGAAGCTTGGCAACGCGCTTTTGAAGCTGACAAAGTGTCGATTTTTGGAGGTATTGTAGCTACCAATCAGGAAATTGACGCTGCTACCGCCGAAGAGATGAAATCACTCTTTCTCGAAATCATTTTAGCGCCCTCGTTCACCAAAGAGGCATTCGATATTCTGTCTGCCAAGAAAAATATTCGTCTGATGACTTTCGATACCGACCTGAATCAAGAGGATAAAAACATGTTTATCAGCGTAAATGGAGGTCTGCTACTACAAAATCTGGATAAAAAAACAGCCGCCGATTATGCCTTGAATGTGGTTACGGAAAAACAGCCAACGGAAGCGGAAATCAAAGATTTGCTGTTTGCTATGAAAGTATGTAAACATGTAAAATCCAATGCAATAACATTGGCAAAAGGACAAAAGACGATCGGTGTGGGGGCAGGTCAAATGAATCGCGTAGGAGCAGCACTCATCGCTCTGAAACAAGCCGAATCCGCAGGATATACCGATCAAATAGTATTGGCCAGCGATGCCTTTTTTCCATTTGATGATGTAGTAAAATTAGCGCATCAGTACGGTGTTACGGCTATTATTCAACCCGGTGGTTCTATCAGGGACGAAGATTCCATAAAAGCCTGCAATGAGTCAGGCATTTCCATGATTTTTACCGGAATACGCCATTTTAAGCACTAATTTATTTGTTTATTCATTTATCAAAAATAATGACTATAGACCCAATCATAGAATCCTCCTGGAAAGAGGTGTTAATAGAAGAATTTAATAAACCCTATTTCGCCCAATTAAAGAATTTCTTAATGGAAGAGAAAAAGCATTATACCGTTTTTCCCCCTGGCGGCATGATTTTTAATGCTTTTAAATATTCTCCATTTTGGGAAACGAAGGTAGTGATTTTGGGACAGGATCCCTATCACGATCTTCACCAGGCACATGGTCTCTGCTTCTCGGTGCAAAACGGGGTAGCGCATCCCAAATCGCTCATCAATATTTTTCAGGAGCTATTCGGCGATGCCGGCGTGCCTGTACCTCGAAGCGGTAGCTTGGAAAAATGGGCAAAGCAGGGTGTTTTGCTGCTCAACGCCATCCTGACAGTACGGGCGCATCAAGCCGGTTCACATCAAAATCAGGGATGGGAAATTTTTACTGATGCTGCTATTAAAGCATTGTCTGATAAAAGAGAGGGATTGATCTTCATTCTTTGGGGCTCTTTTGCACAACAGAAAACCGTATTAATTGACAGAAGCAAACATCACATCCTGCAATCGCCACATCCTTCACCACTATCAGCCTATCGCGGATTTTTCGGCAGTAAGCCTTTCTCTAAAACCAATGAATTATTGCGTTCCATGGGAAAAGAGGCGATTGATTGGAGGCTTGAATAGTGTACAATATAAAAGGTTGAGTTCTGTGCCATGAACATATAGGATGATTTGATAAATATGTAATATTCTTCACCAACTGTTCATGACAAGCATTGTCATGCAATTCCTGAAATCAGAATTAAGAATACTTTTTTCAGTGTAATTTTTTCCTAATGTTTTTAACTCATGAACTTTATATTTTGTCGCCTTATTTTAGTGGGCGTCAAACCAGTTTTTCCCAAAAGCAATATCTACTTCAAGCGGTACCGAAAGCACCATGGCATTTTGCATCTTTTCTGTTATAATCTTTTGCATCAGCTCAATCTCATGTAATGGAACTTCAAACACCAGCTCGTCGTGCACCTGCATTATCATTTTGCTTTTCAAATTTCGGGTTTTCATCGCCTCATAAATCTCTAACATAGCTATTTTAATCAGGTCGGCAGCGCTTCCCTGAATAGGAGCATTGATAGCATTGCGCTCGGCGGCTTTTCGCAAAATTCCATTTTGAGAATCTATGTCGCGAATATAACGCCTGCGACCAAAAAGAGTAGCGACGTAGCCTTTGGTGCGCGCCAATTCTATTGTATCTTCCAAATATTGGTTTATTTTTGGGAAACTTGTAAAATAGCTATCAATCAACTCTTTAGCATTTCTAGTAGCAATTTGCAGGCGGTCGGCCAAACCAAATGCCGAAATGCCGTAAAGAATACCGAAATTGACTGTTTTTGCATTGCGTCTCATGTCAGGCGTTACTTCCGCCTCACTCACTTTATAGAGTTGTGCCGCCATTGCTGCATGAATGTCTTTTCCTGCTTTAAATGATTCAATCATCTGCTCATCGCCACATACTGAAGCAACAATTCTCAGTTCGATTTGCGAATAGTCAGCAGCCATAATGACATGTTGGGCATCGGGTGCAGTGAAAGCCTTGCGAATTTCGCGCCCGCGTTCCGTTCTAATCGGAATATTTTGCAAATTGGGATTAAGTGAACTCAAGCGACCTGTTGATGTAACGGTCTGGGTATAGGTAGTATGCACTCTTTTGGTTTGTACATTAATCAGTTGCGGCAGAGCATCCAAATAGGTAGATTTCAACTTGGCTAAGGTGCGCCACTCCAAAATTAGCGGCACAATAGGATGTTTCTGTACCAACTTCGCCAACACCTCTTCGCCGGTTTGATATTGCTTCGACTTGGTCAATTTGGCATTCTCAATTATGTGCAATTTGCCGAATAAAATATCCCCCAATTGTTTGGGGGAAGCCAAGTTAAACCGCTCTCCGGAAAGCGTAAATATCTGTCTTTCAATTTTATACATTTCTTCTGTGAGAATAGTAGAACTTTCCTGCAGCACGGTTTTATCAATAAAAACGCCCTCATATTCCATATTGGCCAGTATTTCCGCCAATGGCATCTCTATTTCGTAAAATAATTTTTTAGCTCCTGTTTCCTCCAACTTTTGGTCTAAAATCGGGTACAATTGATGGTATATATCGATACGTTCGCATGCTTGTTGCAATTTGCCCTCCACAGATATTGCAAGTTCTTCTTTCATAAGTGAATAATCTAAATAGTTTTCACAAAGCCTATCCAGGTTATGCCAATTTTCGGGCTGTATCAAATAGTGTGCAATCTGTAAATCATAGAATTGTGCCTTTGCCGTCAAACCTTGTCGGCGTATCCATTTGTGAATAGCCTTACATTGATAAGTAAGTAAAATAGAGCTATTTTTCAATATTTTTTCGCTAAAACATAAAAATGCCTCATTATTTTCGCTATTTAATGCGTAGTACGCTTTTTCATTATTGCCAACCATAATGCCGATAAGTTCTTCCTTATGAAAAATCGGTTCCAAAGCCAACAACGAGCTATTATTAAATAATTGACTTACAGATTTTTCCAAATCATCAACTCCTGCTTTTTGATAATGATGTTCCGAATCTTTGTAACTTTTTCGGCTGGAAACGATAGCTGGCATATAGTGATCTTCGGCCGGAAGTTCTGAAAAAAGGTCTGGAGCGGCTACTGCAGGCTGGACAGTCGGAACAGTTGCAGATTTAAGCTCCAAATCTGCAAAAATGCGTACTCCAAGTGTCTTAAATTCCAATTCGGCAAAAAGCGATTGCAGTTGGGCAACATTGGGAGCAGTATAGGCCATTTCATCGAAATTGTAGCTTATGGGAACATCCAGAATGATGGTGGCCAACTTTTTAGACATAATTGCCTGCTCTTGATTGTCTATCAACGTTTGACGCAATTTCATGTTTTCTACCTCTGCAATGCGCTGATAAATCTGCTCAATAGAGCCGAATTGCGCAATCAGTTTTTTAGCTTTCACCTCGCCAATGTTGGGCACACCGGGAATATTATCTGAAGAGTCACCCCAAAGTCCCAGAATATCAATAAGTTGTTCTGGATTTTGAATCCCGTATTTTTCGCAAACTTGCGCCACGCCTACCACTTCAGCCTTTTGCCCGAATTTGCCCGGTTTATAGAGGTGAATATGGTCGGAAACCAACTGCCCATAATCTTTGTCGGAAGTCATCATATAAACTTCAAATCCTTCTATTTCAGCATGTTTCGCGAGCGTTCCAATCACATCATCAGCTTCATAGCCTACTTTTTCCACGATAGAGATGTGAAATGCTTCCAACAGCCTTTTGATGTACGGTACAGACATTATTATATCTTCAGGAGTAGCTTGTCTATTAGCCTTGTAATCAGCAAAATCAGCATGGCGCAAAGTAGGAGATCCGGTATCGAAAGAGACCGCAATATGGGTCGGTTTTTCGGTTTTCAGCACTTCATGCAAAGTAGTACAAAAACCGAATATGGCGGAGGTATTTAATCCTTTTGACGTGAGGCGAGGCGATCTGATCATTGCATAATAGGCTCTGTAAATCAGAGCCATAGCATCCAGTAAAAATAGTTTTTTTATCATAAAACAATGATTTTTTTAACTTGCAAAGATAAGCAAAATTCTCTGGTTGCCAAGTTATTATAGTATCATGCCTTTTGAAACACTGCCTAAAAATGAACAAACAATTACAGAACAGGTTCAGAATTTCAATCTTTTTCTTGATATTTATGCTTGTATATCGTTTCAAACACATTTTTGATACTGTTTACAGATGCTTGATTTTGGCAGGAATAACGATAAAATTAAAGATATGCCAGCAAGTCAATTCAGATTACCTAGCCTGTGCGAGTACTGCGGAAAACCGTTTGAAGCAAAGACGGTCGCAACCCGCTTTTGTTCCAATGCCTGCGGCAACAAGGCAAACAAAAAGCGGTTGAAAAAAGAAAAGGCACGGAAACAAACCCTGTTCGAACGCACCGCCCGCACAGAGGCAGACAGCTCAAAAACCTACAAGCCCAAGTGCGATGATATTGGCAAAGCCGCATATCCATTTCAAGTACTCGTCTTTCCAAATGGATTTGTATTCTATGATTTGAGTTTCTGTCATAATATGCTATGTTTAATTTTGAAAAATAAACTCCACAATTCTCTTGACTACCTTTTTCGTTGCTGTTTCAATATCGTTTTTGCACCAAGTTGTGTTCGGATATGTGGTTAAAGCCACAGCAATAGCATATCTGCTGTCTTTGTATCCCAATTTATCTATAATCGAACTTTGTTTCTTGGTTTTGAACCACTCATTACCGATTGACTTATTGATGTCTTCTTCCAGCAATATCTTGTTACCGAGTTTATTCACTATACTGTTAAATTCTTCTTTATCCACAATTCCTGCATCTTGTCGGATTGAATCAATGTTCCGACCACTTGCAGGCATAATATGCTCAATATTAACGTTTTCTGCAAAATCAAACTTGACGTTCTTACTTTTGGCATATAAATATTCGTTGAGATAAACTAATATATTTTTATCATACTCAGAAATTACCTTCGTTATGTAATCTACCTTCCAATTTTTGCTAATATGTTCGTCGAAATCTTTTCTAATATTGTCAATTGAAACATTTGTATCAACCAATTTGATATTTTCTGAGAACAAAAAAGTCTTGAAATTTTTGCTGGAATAACCTGCATCAACTAATTCCATTACAGTGAACAACCTCAACAAACACTCGCATACGTCTAATACTGTTTCTTCGGTAATCTCTGCTGTTTCGTAACGATACAGATAGGCAGATAAATACAACTTCACGTTTTCGTTAAACTTTAAAAGCAATTTGACAATTGGATAATCTTTAATGCTTTCCCAAGTTTGAGTGACTTTCATTAGCTTTTCGCACAAATCTAAAGGTGCGTTTAACAACTCTTTTTTTATGTCAGTGTAATATCGTCTTAAGCCCGGTGTTGTAACATCTACCGATTCGTCTTTAATGTATTCCTTGTTGAGTACGCGATTAATATACATAAACTGCTGCAATATAGCATCAATATTTACAATTTTTCGAATATTCAGTTCATTGGCTAATTTGTTTATGTTTTCCCATTGCTCATTAAAGTTTTCTTTGTTGCTACCTGCTTTGGAATAAAGCTGTGCCGAAATAATATCAGCATCTGAAAGTGGCATGCCGGTAGAATTGAGAGAATTGAACATTGTGATTGCCTGTTCAATTTGCCAACTGCGAATTTCAATAATCTGGCATTTTTCCAAAAACACTTTTGCAAACTGATTAAGTTGTGAATCGGATTTTTCGCCTAACTTGACGTAAAAATATTTGAAATTGCGGAAATGGTTGGTGTATTTATTGTCGTTTTGCTTGCGCGGAATTTTATAAACGCTAAGTTCTGCTTCAACAAAAATTGGAGACTCTATAATTTGTTTAATTTCTTTTGAATGTAGCTCATTGATAGATTTATTTTCTATTACCAATATGTTTTTTATTGTCGCAGTCCCTTTCAGCATAGCAGGAATTTCTTCATCTTCGGCTTTGTACAAAATGGACATAATTTTATTTCTATTGGCTTTCAATCCTGCTTTTAATGCTTCTGAATCTTCATCGTTTGGAATATTTTGAATAACATCATTTAATCTTATCAGCAATGCTTTAAGCAACAACAAAAAAGTGGTAGTGCGTTGCTGACCATCAATTAAACTGAATTTATTTGATTCAGAGCAATCTACTATAATTGTTCCAAAAAAGTATGGGTCGCTCGCACTGGAATCAATAAATGCATCAACGTCTTGCCATAATTTATCGCATTGTGTAATATTCCACGAATATCCGCGTTGATATTCAGGTATCACAAAATTTTCCGATTTTTCTAATTTAAGATAACCGCTAATAAGTTTGAGTGTCGGTTCGATATTTTTCGCAATTTTACTTTGATTTCTTATTTTTTATTTATTAATATATTATTTTGTTATTTCCAACTACTTCGGCTACTTAATTGGCAGCCAGAGGGTGAGTGATTCTTCGGGGTTGTTCTATAAACATCATAACCTTTGTTTTTATGTGATATAAATCCTAATAATTTTCGGCAAAAGTATATCTTTTTTTCGAATTGATACCTTCATTTATGGATAGTTATCAATATAATTAAAGGACAGCGTTTTAGCTGTCCTGTTTTTGTTATGTTTTTTATACTTGTCGTGTGCAAAAGGGTTATTTCTTGCTTTCATTATGAATTAAAATTTCCCCCTCTAAAAAAAGCGGCAAACCAAATGTTTACCGCTTTTACCTGTTTGCGATTTTCCGTGTTACCTTTTCGTGTCCAGTTCCGCGTGCAGGCGTTCGATTTTCTGACGCTGGCGAGGGCGGCGGCGAGGTCTTCGGTAGTGAGTGGGAGAATGTCGGCTCGTTGCCGAAGCGCGGCTCGTCGTCCACGTGCTTGAGGGACGAGGCTTTGATGATGAACTGCTTGTCGATGCTGCCGTGCCAGCGGCGAATGCCAGCAAGGACGCCTTCTGTGATGTTTACTAAAGGATTCATACGTTTGTAATTTAATTGATTATTATATTAGCGTTATTTGTTTTCGGGTGGATTGATTGAAAAAACATGCAAGAGATTTTTTTTCTTTTCCTTGTAACAGGTTTCATCTCTCTTGAAAAGGGTTTCATTTCCTGCGAAACAGGTTTTATCGCTCGTGAAATGATTTTCAAAAACCGATTTTTGGGTTTCATCTGTAGTGAGATTTTTTCTATCTCTCTTATTGTTTTCTGGCGCTTTTGGGCAATATGCTTGCTGCTTTCATTTTTCTATCTTTTTTTGTTCAGCTTTGAAACTGCGCAGATACATATATTATTTCTTTCACTGTGATATTCTCTTTTTCAAACTCCAACAGTTTTTTCTTCCTCAAAATCCACACCACCGGGGTAATACTTTGGCTTGTTTTTTTGAACAGTTAGATTTTTTAAACTCCTAATGTAAATACTTGTGATGATTTCTGGACTTTATCATATTCCATAAAATCTACCGCATTATTGAAATAAAGGCATTCAAAACAATCATCTTTAGATGCTTCCGAAGAAGTATAAATTAAATGGCGATTGAAAAAATCGAATCTCTCCCTCCTTTTCTACAGCCGTTTTAATTGTGGTGTAGTTATTAAAAATGGTTCTCACTTCTTGTTTCGCAGGAATATAAAAGCCTTTAACATCCCAGTGCTTAAAGGCAGGATAGTTGGTTCCCCAATTGGCTATAGCTTTAACAGCGGCCATATTTTTAGCGCCGTCGAGGGTGTTGCGCCAGGAATTTCTTTTACCGTAGCTCATTGGTATTGGGCAGTAGTAATGCTTTCAATGGCCAAAATAGAGCCATGCTTTTTGTCGGCGCTTACGGTAAACACTATGCCCTTTATACCGCTCACGCTGTAGAGATCGCCCACGTAGGGGTTGTCAGGATTGGATTGTCGGGGGCGGGTGCTACACATGTTGGATAGTACGGATCTCCTTTTTTACAATCCTTGCCGCAACTCAAGGCCAATGCCATAACCTCGCAGAGCAGCAACATCAGAATTTGAGTCAATCTAAAACTTTTTCGTCTCAGTTAAATTTTAAATTAGTAATAATTTTTATGCCGTTCAAAAATGGGGTTCAATTGTACAAAAAAATCAATGTAAACCGTTATTTTTTTTGTATAATGATGAGAATGAATTATTTACAATACGATAATAGCGCAAAAAACGAACGGAAAGGCGCTTTTTACTTTCTGAATTTTGTAAAAAATGGAAGAAAAAGGGGCATAAAGGCGCGCGGGCAGTCGGTTTCGCTTATCTCTTACAGGTCTGTCGTTTGGACAGGAAGTCATTTGGTAGGGTGGCACAGTGCTCGGCGCAATGCTTTATGAATTGAAACGTGATATTAATAACAATAGAGCAAAAATAAAGCTCCCGAAAGCGGGGCAAATATCACGATTTGACGGCTGGAAAACAGAAGATAATTTTTGGGAATGCCAATTTTTTCTTGTAACTGATTGAATTACAAATGAGTTAAATTAATGCTGAATTTTATTCTGTTAATAATGTTTTATTTTGTATTTTTGCATTTTTATAAGTAACAAAAATTTAAAGACAAAGGGATGAAGAATTTCTTAAAAATTTTAATGACTGTAGCCGTTTTCGGACTGCTGATAATGAGTTGCCAAAAACCCGTAGATAGCGTGAGTCTCGACCAAAACACGTTAATGATGAAGATAGGGACAACGGCTACTTTAGTTGCTACGGTGAAACCCGACAAGGCAGCCGACAAATCCGTAACGTGGAGTACCAGCGATGCGGAAATTGCCACAGTAGAGAACGGAAAAATAACCGCTCTTGCCGAAGGTAAAACAACCGTTACTGTAATTACAGTTGATGGCAATAAATCGGCGACATGTCAAGTAACCGTTAATTATGACTACATTGAGAGCGATTACGGCATAACACTCGTCCCTGTGGAAGGAGGGACTTTTACAATGGGGTCTGCCAACAGTGATGCGGAGGCTTATTCAACAGAAAAACCTGCTCATCAGGTTACGGTGAGCGGTTTCAAAATCATGAAGTATGAAGTAACACAAAAACAGTGGCATGATATAATGGATAGCTGGCCTGCCGAAGAACCAAATTCCAGAGATGGCGCTGGCGATAACTATCCTGCTTATAATGTTTCCTGGAACGACATCCAGGCATTTATTACGAAATTAAATCAAAAGACAGGTAAAAAATATCGTTTACCCACGGAGGCAGAATGGGAATTTGCGGCGCGGGGCGGCATCAGAAGTAAAGGCTTTAAATATAGTGGCAGCAACAATATTTCCGATGTGGCATACTACCGCGACAATTCAAGTAAAACAAATCCCGTAGGGAGTAAACAACCTAACGAGTTAGGAATTTATGATATGAGCGGCAATGTGGGAGAGTGGTGCTATGATTGGGATGGCAATTATACCGAAGATACGCAAACAAATCCTACAGGCCCTGCAACAGGTACTACCAAAATAACTCGTGGTGGCAGTTGGAACAACGGTGCTCGAAATTGTCGCGTAGCATATCGCGAAAATTTTGGCATTAATGCTCGCTATTCATACATGGGCTTTCGCCTTGTGCTCCCATAGCCTGTACCGCGATGAACAGAAGTAAATTACTGCCATTTTTAATACTATTGGGGTTAGCTTTGACTCTGATTTCCTGCAAAAAAGAGCACTTTTTAACAAAATCCGACTATCGGATGCAGGTACATAAAGATTTTTTAGAACGTCAAACCTTGGCAGCGGGCAGGGCAGAAGCTCTGTTTGCCGGCATGGATACACTGCCCCTCAGAGAACGCGAAGCATTGGAGTTTCTTTATGCTTATATGCCACTGAGCGACTTGGCCGATTACGAGGGCGCTTTTTTTCGGAAACAGGTAGAATATGCTTTCAAAGCTAAAGAAACTTTTGCATGGGGAGATTCTGTTCCCGAAACTGTTTTTCGCCATTTTGTGCTGGTATATCGAGTAAATAATGAAAATTTGGATACGGCCAGAATATTCATTTTTAATGAATTAAAGGACAGAGTGAAAAATATGAGCATGTATGACGCCGCCCTTGAAGTCAATCACTGGTGTCATGAAAAAGTTTGTTATCGGGCTTCTGATGTGCGCACGTCTGCGCCTTTGGCTACCATAAAATCGACTTTCGGACGATGCGGCGAAGAATCCACGCTTACGGTTACGGCCTTGCGTGCCGTGGGCATCCCGGCTCGACAATGCTACACGCCACGCTGGGCGCATACCGACGACAATCACGCTTGGGTTGAGGTGTGGGTGCAGGGGAAATGGTACTTTATGGGAGCTTGCGAACCTGATGCTGAACTCAATATGGGATGGTTTGCCATTCCAAGTACCCGCACTATGATGGTGCATACCAACATTTTCGGAAAATATGATGGCCCAGAGGAGGTGAATTGGCAAACCCCGCTTTTTTCGCGCGTAAATCTGTTGCCTAACTACGCTGACACAAGAAAAATTACCATTACTGTTACCGACACGACAGGACAAAAAGTATCTGACGCTGAAGTGAAATATAAACTTTACAATTACGCCGAATACTATCCGGTTGCGCAAGGCAAGAGCAATAGCGAAGGACAGGTTTCGCTCACCACCGGCTATGGCGATCTGCTGATTTGGGCTTGCAAGGAAGGCAGGTACGGCTATCAAAAAATGGATGTACGGAAAGACAGTGTCTTTACAATTGTGCTCAATCACAGTGCCGGATGCTCTTATGCGGAAACATTTGAAATAGTACCGCCTGTCGAAAAGCATAATCTTAAAACAGTGAATAAAAGTAAAATAACTGAAAATAACCGGCGGTTGGCTTACGAAGATTCATTGCGGACTGCCTATTTGGGTACCTTTATTTCGGATGAAGATATTGCCAAAATCAAGAATGAAAATCTTATCCCCGAACAAATTTATGCCTTTGTAAAGAAAAGCGAGGGTAATTATGCCGAAATAATTACTTTTCTCAATCAAAACAGTGTGAAAAAGGAGGGTTTATACCTTAATGAATTTCTGGACGTTCTTTCGGATAAAGATTTCAGGGATGCGGAAGCCGCCGTATTACAGCAGCATATAACCTTTTTTAACTCGGAGAGATACCCGATGGAAGCCTATGTGAAAGGCATTTTACCGGCACGCATATCCAATGAGGGCTTGCGATCTTGGCGGGCATTTCTTGCCGAAAAAATGCATGTGGAGTTGGGCACAACTACAAACAGTAATGCGCTAAAAGAGTGGATTAACAGCCATATTACGGTAGATAATGAAGCCAATTATTTCAACTGCCCTTTGTCGCCACGAGGGGTATATGAACTGCGAATGGCAGATAAACACTCGCGTGATATCTTCTTTGTGGCTGCCTGCCGTGCCCTTGATATTCCGGCTTATCTCGACCCTGCTACAAACCAGCTCTTTGTATGTGAGAGCAACACATGGAATATATTTACTTTTGACTCAGCCCGACAAAATATTCCAGAAACCGGCATACTCACCCTCATTTTCAACGATGCAATGCAACGAAAACCCGAATATTGCACGCACTACACTCTTGCCAAATTTGAAAACGGTGATTTTGTAACATTTGATTACGAAAATGATCTCCGCGTAACCCAATTTCCCATAACGTTGCAGTTGGAAGCCGGTTATTATATGCTCTCTACAGGAATGCGCTACAGTGATGGCGTTACTTTATCACGTTTGGAGTTTTTTAATATTGATCCCAACCAGAATATAACTAAAAATGTGATACTTAGAAAATTAGATCCGAGGAATCAATCTTATGGCGCTATTGATCTCAATTATGCTCTTTGGATAGATAACAGTTATTTGAAGATAAGCGAGCTGGTAAAGGAAAAAGCAATGATAGTCTGCTTTATTGAACCCTCGCGCGAGCCGACCAAACATCTTTTTAAAGACATCAAAGCGCTGAAGCATGAGTTTGAACAATGGGGCGGAACAATACTCTTTGTTGCGTCCGAAGATAAGGCAACGATTAATTCCAACTTCGCAAGTTGGGGATTTCCAAGGAATGCTCTTTATGTCGAAGACAAAAAGGGGGCATGGTTTGCCAATATTCTCACTTCTACCGATCAATATTTCAGAGATAACTACCCTGTAGTTTATATCGTTTCCTCTACGGGCGAACTCATTTTCAAAAGCGAAGGCTACCGCATTGGCACAGGAGAATTGATATACAGGTCGCTGAAAAATTATTCAAAATAAGCCTGCATTGAAAAAAACTGTACCTTTGCAAACGTAAAATCTGTTCATTGCATTCGATCGTTTTTTAGAATGGGGTGGATAATTAATAGTAATTTATTTATCTAACAATCAATGTATTAAGGTTATGAGAAAAAAACTAATTGCTTTAGGAATGTTGACAATGCCCCTCTTGTCGATTGCGGGAGAAGCCGATTTAAAATTACCAAATTTAAAGGATGTGACGTTTTTTAATGGCGCATTAACGGGCTGGTCTCTTCTCCTTTGGGGATCAATTATTGTATTTGCCGGTCTCTTTTTCGGGCTGTATCAAGTGCTGAAAATCAAAAAATATCCCGTGCATCAATCTATGAAATCGGTGGCTGATACTATTTACGCGACTTGTAAAACCTATTTGCTGCAACAGGGGCGTTTTCTGCTGATACTTTTTGCTATTATCGGCTGCTGTATCGTTTTTTACTTCGGAGTATTGAGTCATAAAGGGTTCGGCGAAGTGCTTACTATCCTGCTCTGGACAGTGCTGGGCATTGCCGGCTCTTACACTGTAGCATGGTTTGGCATTCGCATCAACACTTTTGCCAATGGAAGGACTGCCTTTGCTTCGCTGCAAAACAGACCTTGGAAAGTGGTAGCCATTCCGCTGCAATCGGGCATGAGTATAGGTATGTTGCTTATTACCATAGAGCTGATTTTGATGCTGTTAATATTGCTGTTTGTACCGGCCGAGAGCGCCGGAGCTTGTCTTATCGGCTTTGCTATCGGCGAGTCGCTTGGCGCCAGTGCACTGCGCATTGCCGGCGGTATCTTTACCAAAATTGCCGATATCGGTTCCGACCTGATGAAGGTAATTTTCAAAATCGGTGAAGACGACCCGCGCAATCCTGGCGTTATTGCCGACTGCACCGGCGACAATGCTGGCGACAGCGTGGGGCCTACTGCCGACGGTTTTGAAACTTACGGCGTAACCGGCGTGGCGCTCATCTCGTTCATTATCCTGTCTATGCCAGAACTTACCACTATTCAAAGCTTGCTCATCGTTTGGATTTTTGCCATGCGCATTCTTATGGTCTTTACCTCCGTATTCTCTTATGGAATCAATAATGCAATATGTCGCGCCAAGTATAAAAATTCGCTGTCATTCAATTTTGAACATCCTTTGACCTCTTTAGTCTGGATAACTTCAATTATTTCTATCATAGTTACTTATATTATCAGTTATTTTCTGTTGCATCACAATTCAGTGGTGGAACTGTATGGCGGTGACCTCTGGTGGAAGTTGGCTTCTATTATCAGTTTAGGGACTCTGGCTGCAGCCATTATTCCTGAAATCACAAAAATATTCACCAGTTCCAATTCGCGCCATGTACAGGAGGTGGTTACAGCTTCGCGCGAGGGCGGCGCATCGCTCACGATTCTGTCGGGCATGGTAGCCGGCAATTTCAGCGCTTTCTGGAAAGGAATTATTATGGCGGGATTGATGCTGGGCGCTCTCGTATTTTCAATGCAGGGGTTAAACATATTTGGAGATTACGCTTCTATTTTCGCTTTTGGGTTAGTGGCTTTCGGATTTTTGGGTATGGGCCCGGTTACTATTGCGGTAGATAGCTATGGCCCGGTTACCGATAATGCGCAGTCTGTTTTCGAGTTGTCGCAAATTGAAGCGCAACCCAATATTATTCCCGAAATTGAAAAGGAGTATGGCTTTACGCCCAATTTTGAAACAGGCAAGCATTACCTGGAAGCCAATGACGGTGCTGGAAATACCTTTAAAGCAACTGCCAAGCCAGTACTTATCGGAACAGCCGTAGTGGGGGCAACTACTATGATTTTTGCTATCATATTATTGCTCAAAAATTTAGGACTTCTACATCTCAGTTTGACAGATGCTCCTGTAATTCTCGGCTTTATCACTGGCGGCGCTGTAATCTATTGGTTTAGCGGCGCAAGCATGCAGGCAGTAACTACCGGAGCCTATCGTGCCGTAGAGTTTATTAAGAAGAACCTCAATCTCAATAAAAGTGAAGCCGATATCGAGGATTCGAAAACGGTGGTACGCATCTGTACCCGTTATGCCCAGCAGGGAATGTGGAATATCTTTATTGTGATATTCGCTTTCACACTGGCGTTTGCATTTTTTGACCCAAATTTCTTTGTTGCTTACCTGATTTCTATTGCCGTGTTCGGTCTTTTTCAAGCGATATATATGGCTAATGCCGGTGGTGCTTGGGATAATGCCAAGAAGGTGGTTGAAGTGGATCTGAAAGAGAAGAATACTCCATTGCACGAAGCTACCATAGTGGGCGATACGGTGGGAGATCCCTATAAAGATACCTCGTCGGTGGCTATGAATCCCATTATCAAGTTCTCGACCCTGTTTGGCATGTTGGCGGTAGAAATTGCCATACATATTAAACTGACTGCACAGGCGAACGATTCTCTCGACTATACATCCTATATCGGCATTGTTTTCCTGCTGACAGGTTTACTCTTCGTTTACCGCTCATTCTACGGCATGAGGATTAATAAGAAAAGAAGCGAATGAATAAAAAAATAGCAGTGCTATTCGGTTTTATCACATTCATTGCAAGCGGCTGCTTGCAAAAAGACCAAAATATTACACCAAAGCCTAAGGGATATTTCCGGCTGGCTGTGCCGGAGCATCAATACCGAAAGTTTGATACCCTGCCGCCTTTTACTTTCGAGTATGCTGCGACTGCCGAAGCTACTCTTGAGCCAAAGAATGATAATTATTGGATTACGATTCATTATCCGCAGCTAAATGCCTCGCTAAATATGACTTATATGCCTGTCAAGCATTCTTTAAGAGAATTAATGATAGAACAGGAGAAGTTTATTGAGTTTCACATTTCGCAGGGAAAAGCTGATGATGTAGAGTTCTCTCTGGTACAAGATTCTTTGCTGTTCGGCAAAATTTACAACCTGAAAGGGAAAGAGGTAGCTACTCCAATGCAGTTTTGGCTTAGCGACAGCGTCCACAATTGGCTACGAGCCTCGCTCTATTTTAATTTTGTTCCCAACAATGATTCCCTGCAACCGATTATTGATTTTCTGCATGAAGACATATTGCATCTGATTAATACTTTTCAGTGGAAATAAATCTAAAATTTCAATGACAGTCCCATTAACCCTTCATCAGTAACGTTGAGATAGAGTGCTGCATTATTACCAACATCCAATAGTTTTCCCGCTTTGTAAATCTGATTCCATGCGCGAATAAAGAAAAATACCGAAGTGGCTGTGAGCAAGCCGCCACCTATCACCCAGAACGGTTGAGACTTGCGGTCTTTGAAAATGGTTAGTCCGAGCGTCATAACACCTCCGCCCGTTATCAGTAATCCGGTGGCTATGCCGGTGTTTAGGGAAGCTTTGCGCAAATAATACCCTGCCGTTTTGGTATTGGGAAATTCACTGAAAGCAATAGCATCCAGTGATTTGTAGTGCATCGTTTCTTTAATTGTCATTTCTCTAATACACAATATTTTAGAAATAGCTGCATTTTTGGAAATAGAGGTTATGAATACTCCGTTATCTATCGTATAGCTCTGCTCATCTTCGTCCATAATGCGACAAAAGAGTGTATCTATCTGTTCGTTATTTTTAATTAACAAGGCATCAGTGCAATTTTGTGCCCAAACTATACCCGATAGTCCCCAAAAAAATATAATGCATGCTATTCTTTTCATTATGGTAATTTTTAGGCGCAAAAATAGAAAAAAAATCTGACATACCAGCCTTTTACAACAGGAAAAAGCATTTTGCTTTCTATTTAATTTCCTGAGCTGTAATTGGGCGCCTCGCTCGTAATCGTGATGTCGTGCGGATGACCTTCGGCCACACCGGCATTGGTAATTTGACAGAATTTGGCTTGATGCAGTGCCTCGATACTGGCCGCGCCGCAGTAGCCCATTCCGGCACGTAAGCCGCCGGCCATTTGATAAATTACCTCGTAAAGGTCTCCTTTGTAGGGAACCCGTCCTGTAATGCCTTCAGGCACCAGTTTTTTCACATCGTCCACATCACTCTGCATGTAACGGTCTTTCGAGCCTTTTAGCATCGCTTCCAAGGAGCCCATGCCTCTGTACACTTTGAATTTGCGGCCATTGAACAGTATTGTTTCGCCGGGCGACTCTTCCACACCGGCCAGCAAGCCGCCTAACATCACGGAATTGCCCCCTGCGGCCAGCGCTTTTACAACATCGCCGGAATAGCGAATGCCGCCATCTGCAATAATGGGTATATCGGTGTGTTTTAACTGGCTATATACCTCGTAAATAGCGCTGATTTGAGGCACTCCAACACCGGCAATCACACGAGTGGTACATATTGAGCCGGGGCCAATGCCTACCTTAATGGCATCTGCACCGGCAGCGGCCAGCATTCGTGCGGCGGAAGCCGTAGCAATATTGCCTACCACCACGTCAATATTAGGAAATTGCTGTTTAATATGCTGCAGTACATCTATTACATTTTGCGAATGGCCATGTGCCGAATCAAGCACAATGGCATCTACACCTGCTTCGACGAGGGCAGAAGCCCGCTCAATCGCATCGACTGTAATGCCCACGCCGGCAGCCACGCGCAATCGTCCCTGTGCATCTTTGCAGGCAAACGGCTTATCCTTAGCCTTGGTAATATCCTTGTAGGTAATCAGCCCTATCAACACTCCCTTTTCGTCCACCACCGGCAATTTTTCAATTTTATGCTCTTGCAAAATATCGGAAGCTTCATTCAGTCCCGTATTTCGAATGGTGGTAATCAGGTAGTCGCCCTTAGTCATCACCTGCTCAATGCATTTGGACATGTCGCGCTGAAAGCGCAGGTCGCGGTTGGTAACAATGCCCACCAGCACATTATCATCATTTACCACCGGAATGCCACCGATTTTATATTCGGCCATTTGGCGCAGTGCATCGCCCACGGTTTTATAAGGGCGCGTAGTGACGGGGGCATTAATCATGCCATTTTCGGCACGCTTTACCGAAGCTACCTGTTGCGCCTGCTGTTCAATAGTCATATTTTTGTGTATGACACCAATGCCGCCTTCGCGTGCCATCGAAATGGCCATTTTGGCCTCCGTAACGGTATCCATGGCCGCAGATACAAACGGCGCATTTAAAGTGATATGACGCGTAAAGCGGGTTTGAATAGAAACCTCGCGTGGCAATACGTCCGAATAATCGGGAATCAATAATACATCGTCAAATGTAAGACCCTCTAGTTGAACTCTATCTGTAAAGAATGACATTAAGATATGAAATTTAATTCTTAACTGTAAATTTCGTGCAAAAATACAAAATTTTGCTTTTGTAAGGTTCGGAAAGCTACTTCAAATTCGCTTTTTTAGAAAAATATTTACGCAGGGTTGCAGCCAGCAGGTTCATAAAAAGAACAATGCCAATGAGGACTAAGGCCGTGCCGTAAGCTATGGGACGCGAAGCTTCAATGTTGGTGCCGCTGGTGGCAATGACATAGAGATGATAGGGTAGTGCCATTACCTGGTCGAAAATTCCAGAAGGCAGTTTCGGAAGAAAATAGGCGGCAGCGGTAAATAAAATAGGGGCAGTTTCGCCCGAAACCCTGCCTATGGAGAGGATAAGTCCTGTAATAATATTAGGGAAAGCCATTGGAAGGATTACCCGCCTGATAGTTTGCAGCCTGGTTGCTCCCAAAGCGTAACTTCCTGTGCGATAAACATCCGGAATGGCTTTTAAGGCCTCTTCTGTGGTGCGGATAATGAGTGGCAGGATGAGCAGCCCCAACGTTAAAGAGCCTGCCAAAATAGAATCGCCAAAGCCGAAAGTGTTGACAAACAGTGCCATGCCAAACAGTCCGAAAACAATAGAGGGAATTGCCCCCAGATTGTTGGTCATCACGCGAATAAATTTAACAATATGCCTGTTGCCCGCATATTCGTGGCTGTAAATTCCAGACATTACACCCAGCGGAAAAGCGAAGATAATACTCCCCGCAATCAGACAAAGGGTGCCGAAAATGGCCGGAAAAATGCCGCCGGAAGTCATGCCCTCTTCGGGTGGCGCAGTCAGAAACTCCCAATTGATAACGCCGATTCCGTTCACAATGATAAATCCGAGTATCAGCAGTAATATTCCTGCTACCAGACCGCCCAGCAATTTGAAAGTAAAAAAGGCTGCCTGTTGCGCTGCTTTTTTACTTATTATACTCTTTTTTCTCATTGATATCCATTGTTTTTCTGCGGGCAAAAATAGTGATTGCCTATTGCGAAAACGGAAAGAAAAGGTTACGATTCGGTTAAATTGAGTCAATCCTTTTTTGCCGATATATTGCCAGCGGGTCGTAGGAAAATTATTGCCTGTTATGACAAAAATCATACCCCCAAACGACTCCCAAAACAGGCTCTTATTGCACTTTATAATTTGCTGTATATCAGTCCTCAAAAAACGAGTATTCGTTTTACCCAAAACCAATACTCGTTTTACCTAAAACGAATACTCATTTTACTAAAAACGAATACTCGTTTTTATTGAACCGATTATAGCTTTTCAAATTTAAGATTATTAAGCATGGTTTTGAGTTCTGCTCCGGGGCGAAATGCCACCTTTTTGGTTTTAATCATGGAAGCATTGAATGGCCTCCGTTTCCACACCTTCGCTGCCTGTGCTGATTTGAAATGACCCGAAATCATCCGGACGGACAATCTCTCCCTCCGAGAGATGTTCTGCCAACACTTCGAGGACCACCAACATGCCTGCGTGTCGGCAGTGCTTACCGTGCTGCACTGTGCAATCTTTTGCCCAGTGCTTTGATGTCTGTGCTGCCTGTGTCTGGTGGCAGCATACCATTTCTTGGGTTCTTGGGGGCTAAGCGGATTTCCCCTTTCGCTTACGTTGTACTTGATTGACGTATTTTTTAAAATTAAAATGAATATTACTGTCCCTTAACGGAAACAGGTTGCAAAGATACTATAATTTCTTTTACTTTTTCTGACGTCATAATATTCAGGTGCAATATCGCCATTATCACATTATTCTACCAATCTACTTCTTCTTCAATTATATCTATAGGAAAGCTTATATGTTTTTGTGAGAAAAAATCAAATATCTTATACTTATTTATTTCAAATACATTTTTACATTCTCCATCCATCCATTCAAATGAAATATTACCATCTCTTAATAAAAACTCCCATCTAGTTTGAGAATCATCAAATGTATAAACCTCAACAAAATTATCTTTCTTAATATGTTTTGAATATGAAACTTTTGTTTTTGTTTGATTAAAGAAATCAGACATTGATTGATGAACAAAGATATCATGTTCATTCTGTTTGAAAACTCCAAAAGAAATATCCAAAGCATTAGTATTTATGGATGCAACCACTATCTTTTCAGTCATTCTTATTGAATCTATAGTGCTTTTTGCAATAAAATAGTTTCTGTCTGTTGAATATGAAGAACAATTTTGCGATTCAAATTGGATTATACTATCTAGCATATTTGAAAATTGAGAATTACTAATCATCAATAGAGGTAGTTTTATTATTTGAACACGATGTAACTGTGCAAATAGAGTATATGGTATCATTAGCATAAGAATGATAAAGCAATTGTTTTTCATATACATTGTTAAAATCCCCAAGATTTAAGCACGGATCGCAAAACTGATGGAATATTTCTATTTGCTTCAAAAGTAGTGAGATTGTACTTATGATATTGCCCTTTATGATATATTTGTGTTGGAACTTTGGATCCAAACTTTGCTGTCATAGCTGTGACCATGCGGCAATCTGCTTCTGAAGGATTTGGTGTATATGGATGACTGTGGTTATGTCCTCTAAAAGTTAACCCTTGCGCCAAAAGATAACCTGCTCCTGCTTCTGAATCTTTACTGTGAGAGTTCGATAAATAACTCATTCCCTCATCCCCTGATTTGTTCCCTACTAATGTTTGACTCCATTCAACGTTGGTATTATTGGCTACAAACTCGAAAGCATCTTTTGAATTGTCATCTCCTTTAATCTTTAAAAAATCAATATTCTGAGTTGTCCCTTTAGTATCCTCTCCTGAAGCAGAAGACACCGCGTTGATAGTCCCATATTCATAAGATTTTTCCACACTTGTTCCGTCTGCTTTTTTAATTCTAATAATATCGTTGTCGGTGTTTTTTATTGGCTGATTCTTTGGATTTAAACACTTACCGCTTTCATCAAACTCCCACTCATCTTCCCCGTTGGGGTCAACAAGGCGTAACGGATTTCCCAGACAGTACATGTAGTTATTAGTAGAGGGATGCGAGGCACTTTGTGGGTCGACGGAGAGGAAGACACTCAAGTCCGAATTGTAATATCGTGCGCCGAAATAGCTGTATCCGCTTTCTTCATCCTTTTCCTTAGCCGAGAATGAATAGCGTGTACTCCAATCAGTTGTCCGCTGGTTAACTACTAATTCTCCAAACGGAAGGTACTGTAAATGCTGTATGGCTTTCCCGGCGCTGTCGGTTATCCATGAGGCGCTGCCCAGGTGGTCGGGGTGGTAGAAATACAAATCGGTTTCGGGAGTTATTGTGGTTTGGTTCATAGACGAATAAGACAGGAAGCTGGAGCAGGGGGGCGCAAGATTGAGGCTATTATTCCACAAATTGGCGTATGGAGTTTCCCATGAGTTGCGCTTGTAGTCTGTATTTACAATGGGCGTATGGATACCTGTAATGCCGCCACCGCCAAGTTTGCTTGCTACTCTTTCCGTGCCGGCATAGTAGTGTTTGGTGTAATTCTGCGAGTTAGCTACCAGATAGGGTGAAACGTACAAAGTGGCCATGGTCGGTATGGTGTAGTAGTGCGGCTGCCCATTCACATTATACTGCTCGATATTGCCGTTCAGCTTATAGGTTCTTTCGCCGGAGGCATCATACATGTAATAGCCAAACTGATTGTAGCTTGACATCAGCATCAAGCGGTTTTCCTCGTCCCAGTAGTGAGAATGCCCGCTGCTGGGGTTGACATAAGTGGCCATATTGCCATTGGTATCCCAGCTAAAACCATGAGTAGTGACGCTTCCATTGCCGATACTTGCAATTTTGTTAGTTCCGTTATTATAACTGTAATGCCTGCTACCGGAGAAATTGGTATATTTGGTCAAAATTTTACCGTTGAGAGAATAGACCATACCCAGTGTGTAATTGCTGCTATTGATAGTGCCGCTACCATTCGAATATATTAATCGGTATAATTCATCATATTGGTAAAAGTTATAGTAGTTGCCGCCCATGCCATTGGCAAGTGGCGCTGCACTGTTTGACATAAAAGTGATATTGCTTACCGAGTCGTAGGTGTAGGTTATGTTTTGCATGGCTATATTAGCCTGTGTGTATGAGCTCAAGAACTGCAGCCGTTGCAGGTAGTCGTAGGAGTACTCCGCTCGCGTGCCGTTTCCATACCAGATCTTGCTTTTCTGTCCGAATTTGTTATAGCTGATGCTGTCGATATAGCGAAAATATTCCGTATTCCCTGTGGTACTGTTCCATTTCTTTGCGTTCATGGCATATAAATCTCCCGCAAGGTTATAGGCGTAATGCACATTTTCGCCATCGGGATAACCCATATCCGTAATTCTTCCCCAGCTGTCGTATCTGTATCGCATTGCAAAAGTATAGGTGTGCCCTTCATTAGGCGGCACAAAAGTACGGATATTTTCCGAGATATTGCCCAGCGCATCGTAGGCATATTTCTGATAGCCTGTGGCGTCTTCCTGCCAGTAGATTCTGCCAAGGGCGCGGGCAGTTACATGTTCG